>JBNMOV010000010.1:0-27011 GCA_051275765.1 Maribacter sp.
GATGGATTTTTTAACGTTCAAAAAGCACATAAAATACTAAACTGTATAAACTCGCTTTTTTAGCAATTTTCACTTTTGGTTTCATTGCTTATTTGGCTACATTTCCTTTATAATAGACAATACTTGAAATCCGTTTAAAACAAAATACTGTATGAGCATAAACGGCTATAAATTTAAAGTTTTATAGCTAGATGACAGACGAGATCAAACAAAATAAATACTACTGTCGAGTTTATTTTGTTTAGGATTTCAAGTATCGTCGTAGCGTTAAGAACTGCATCCAGTCGGGTAGTTTCTGGTTCTTTTTGCTACCAAAAAGAACCAGAAACAATGTACAAGGATCTAACAATTAATAACTAGTAATACTAGATCAAAATAGCTTCTAATTTAATCATGCGTAACATCAGTTAATAACCTCTAAATCCTTTTAAAAGTCCCCTTTAGGGCTTAAGCAACTCCTGATTACATATCAACTTCTGTTTCATTAAACACCACTCCATACTCCTCTAATTCTTCCAATACAGGATCATAAAATTCTTGCATCACAGGAATATTCACACCAGCCGTCGTTATTTTCCCTTCTACAATTAACTTCACGAAAATGCCCAAAGGCAATCCAACGAACCTAGCCATCGCAGTATCTTCTGAATCTACTCCTTTCATAACCATACTAGAAGTTACATGCTTCTTCTTTCCATCAAGTTCATACTCGATTTCGTGCTGCATAATGATCATGTCCTTATCTTCATCAGATAATTTCCACTTATCCAATAATAGATGTTCTAAGATTAAAGCAGGAGTCGCACTAGCAAGATTGATTTTCTTCTTTCTGAATAAACCTAACCAATCCAGTTTCAGCATGACAGGAGAATCGATTTCTTCTCCAAGAAATCTAGCCATTCTTTCTTTCACAGAACCTGTACCTACAGGAAGATAGGCATTCATCCATTCATGATAAGTAATTTTACCTGCATCATGTATAGGATAAGATCCATCTGTCAATCCTATTTTAACCAAAGCATGCCAAGCATCACAAAATCCTGGATACCTCAATGTTCCCCTTATGAGATTAGGAATACCTTCTACTCCATATATTTCTCGATAAAGTAGAGAATCCCTATTGACATAAGCATCATATTTGCCCATTCCTGGTACATCTATCGTATGATATTCTTTGAATAATCTGGAATAAGGCGTGTATTTATATTTACCCCCTTTAAGATACTGAGCCGTTCCTTGTCCAGCCAAAACTACATTCCTAGGATTCCATGTGAATTTATAATGCCAAGGATTATCATCACTCTCTGGAGCAATCAAGCCGCCAGTATATGATTTGAAAGAACTGATTTTACCTCCTTTGGCTCTTATACTATTCAATAGCTTCATGGCTGACATATGATCGATACCTGGATCTAGCCCCATTTCTCCCATAAAAATAAGTGAAGCATCTCTAGCTTCATCTCCTAAACGATACATTTCCTTAGATACGTAAGAAGCTGTAATCAGATGCTTTTTCAATCGAATACAATCCGTAGCGACCAAAAGATGTAAATGAGCAGGAAGCAAAGAAACCACAATGTCATGCCTTCCTATTAGATCTGCTCTATCATTCTTCTTACTGACATCCAACCATGCAGCTCTGCCATTTGGATGGTTATTGACACGTTTTTCAGCCAATTCTGGGCTGGAATCAGCCACAGTCACAAACCAACCGTCCTCTCCTGCCTTAGTCAGACAATAATTAATACATGCAGTAGCAGATCTTCCTGCACCTATGATAAGTACATTTTTCATTATGCTAATATTTTGTTGGAGGAAATGAAAATTCCTTCAAATGCTTAATATTCCTTGTAAAAGAAGCATCTATCAGTCTATGAGCCATTGAAATGGCTCATTTTCGTTTTTAAACGGCTTCAATTCTGAATTTTTAAAAACAAAACACAATTTTACATAAATTCGAGTTCAAACGATTATATTTTAGCACAAATATTTATATTAAAGGAGTAGGAAATATCTATATTTAAAATAATCATCAAGAGTTGATGGCTTTAATGATGAGAACTTCCTGAAGTTGTTTTTAAATAACTTCATAACCTTTCACAACTTTAAACACAGAAATATGAAAAAAATAACAATAGGTACCACCATACAAGTATATGAATCTCTTCAAGAATTATCCAAAGAAGATAGAATACTCGTAGAAGAAGCACAAGCAGCTACATTGAAGTCTTACTCGCCTTACTCTAATTTTGCAGTAGCAGCATCAGCCATACTTGAAAATGGAGAAATGCTAAGTGGAGCCAACCAAGAAAATGCTTCTTTTCCGTTATGCCTTTGTGCGGAGATGGTATTATTATCTGCGATTTCAGCAACATATCCAGGAGAAAAGATAAATACGATGGCAATTACTATTAAAAGCTCCAAACAAGTGCTAGATACGCCTATTTCTCCTTGTGGAGCTTGTCGCCAGACATTACTAGAGTTCGAAAATAGACAACAGAATCCTATTCGTATCTTATTAATGGGAGAAATAGGGGCCATCTATGAATTAGCATCAGTAAAAGACTTGCTGCCACTATCTTTTGACGGTTCTGTGCTATAATACTCACTCATTCCTTTTTTAAACTAGATTATGAACATATTTTAGTTTAAATTTATATAAATGAAATTTTAATTCTATGGGCTCAATCAGCTAACCTTAGATAATTTTATTTACCTCTTCTCAGCAAAATTGCGAATTAAAACTAGCTTAAATTCTTTTCTATGAAAAACCCTTTATTGATTGTTATTACGCTTTTTTTTATTTCCCTTTCCATCACTGCTCAGAACAATCCTTACATCCTCCAATTTAAGACAGGAGAAGTAATTCCTAAGGAAAATATTAAAGATATAGATCCTCGATCAGAGTCATTTGATGAAACATTTTTTAAAGGACATTACTATATTTTACTTCAATTCAATAAACTACCTAGCGAAAGTGAAGTGAAAGAACTAGAAAGGGCAGGAGTAGAATTGCTGTCTTATATTCCTAGTTATGCTTATCTCGCTAAGATCGAAAGGAAGACATTTCTAAACGATCAGAATTGGAAAAAGAAAATCAGGCATATTTCTGCTTATTTACCATTATTTAAAATATCTCCAGTCATCTATGAAGCTGATGAAGAAATATATGTCAGCGTACTTTTTCAAGAAGAAATAAAGGAAGAAACAGCTAAAGCTATACTAAAAAATAACTATTTGGTGTGGGATCAATTCTATTCCAATAGAGTTGCCAAATTGAAAATAAAAAAGAGTAAGGTAGAATCTATTACTAATCATCCACTTATCAATTATATTTCTCTCACTTCAAAAGATTTTAATCCACTTATTAAAGAAAGTAAGGAAACGAGCAGAGTAGGAAGAGCCAAACATAATCTAGGCTTCAACCTTACAGGAAATGGAGTAACAGTAAGTGTGGGCGATGGAGGAACTATCTATAATCACATTGATTTGAACGATAGAATTCAGAATGAAAACCTAGTAGATATTAGTTCTCATGGTTCGCAGACAGCTTCTATTGTAGCTGGAGAAGGATTGCTAGATCCTAAAGCAGAAGGCTATGCTCCGGGAGCATTAGTGTATGCAGATTTTTTTAGTGGTGTTATCAATAATGATGATGCTTATTATACGACTTTTAATGTAGTCATATCTAATAATAGCTACTCTGATAATGTTCAAACGACTTTATGTAATGAAGTAGGAGAATACACAGTAGAATCTGTAGATGTAGATCAATCCTTAAGAACGCTGACAGAAGTAACTCATGTATTTTCAGCAGGAAACGATGGTAATTCTACTTGTGGTGCTTATCCTTCTGGTTATTCTACTATAAGGGAATCTTGGAACTGTGCCAAAAATACACTTACGGTAGGCAGCACAGATTACTTGGATAATATTTCTTCTTTTTCTAGTAGAGGACCAACTCAAGATGGCAGAATGAAACCAGAAATGGTAGCTGTAGGCTCATCCGTTTATGCAGCAAGTACTAGCAATAACTACACTACAGGTTCTGGAACAAGTTTTTCTGCTCCAGCTGTTTCTGGAGCATTAGCATTATTATATGAACAATACAAAAATATAAATGGAGGAACTACGCCTAGAGGAGATTTGATGAAAGCAATAGTCCTCAATACTTCCAGAGATTTAGGAAATATTGGTCCAGATTACATTTTTGGTTATGGAGCATTAGATATGCATAGAGCTACATCAGTCATTTCTACTGGTCGTCATACTACAGGATCGATAGCTAATGGAGGAAGTAACACACATAATATCGTCGTTCCAGCAGGAGCTAATCAACTCAAGGTCATGTTATATTGGCATGATAAAGAAGGTACAGCAGCAGTGAATCCTAATTTAGTTAATAATTTAGACTTATCAGTAGACGATCCTTCATCAACAAATATTTTACCATTAGTATTAGATCCTTCTGCTGCGAATTGTGCTAATATAGCAGTACAAGGAGTAGACAATATCAATAATGTAGAGCAAGTGACTATTAATAACCCTGCTCCTGGAACATTTACTATTAATATAGATGGAGCAGCTATTCCTATGGGAACACAGGATTATGTGATTGTATATGATATTATAGAAGATCACTTATCCCTTTCCTCTCCAATAGGTGGAGAATTATATCAGACAGGAGAGGATATTAATATTACTTGGAATGCAGCAGGTTTTAATGCTAATGATTTCACATTGGAGTATTCCTTGGAGAATGGAACGAATTGGACAACAATATCAAGTACAATCCCTGGAACAGACAGAAATTATGAATGGACTACTCCCAGTACATTTACAGAAGAGGGATTAGTTCGTATTTCTTGGAATAGTACTGGTTTAGCTATGGATCAGAGTCTTTCCAATTTTACGATTATGGATGCTCCTATCTCCATTACTCTTACTCCAGAATGTAATGGAGATATGAAAATGGTTTTTGGTAATGTTACAGGAGCAGCTAGTTATGATATATTAGAATATACAGGAGGAGCTTGGACGGTTTTTGCTTCTGATATAACTAGTCCTTATACTACATCAGCACTCACTATAGGAACAGAATATTATTTTTCAGTGAGAGCTGTTAGTACCAGTGGTATAGTAGGGCCACATACTCGTGGTCAATCTACGACTCCTGTAGGAAGCCTTGCTGGGAGTATTTCAACTTATCCATATTTAGAAGATTTTGAAACAGATCATGGGGATTGGATTACTTATGGTAAAAATAACTCTTGGGCTTGGGGGACACCATCGAATATCATTATAAACAGAGCAGCAAAAGGAATTAATGCATGGACAACTAATCCAGGGGACAATTATAATAATGTAGAATTGTCTTATTTGACGTCACCTTGTTTCGACTTATCTTCCATAACTAACCCTGTTTTTGCCTTTGCTTTTAATTTAGATATAGAAGATGCCAATGATGGCTTTGGTTCTCCTTTTTATGATATCGCTAGGGTAGAGTACTCTACCAATGGAAGAACATGGACGACATTAGGAACAAATGGAAGTGGTCATAATTGGTATAATAATTATATGGGGGAAAATGCATGGGATGATACCAAAGGTTATTGGCATAGTGCTTCACATACTATTCCTGTAACATCCTCCAGGGTATATTTTAGATTCGTTTTTGATTCTGATGGGTTTGTTACTCAAGAAGGATTATCCGTTGATAATATCAGTATTTATGAAGCGGAAGATATTTATAATGGAGCGAATACAAATGTGACCCAATCTGTATCTGGTACAGACTGGCTTCATTTTGAATCTGGTGGAAATAGAATTATTTCCATTAATCCTAATGGCAACAACTTAGGAAGTACATCTGCGAATGTATATATCAATACAGGAACTTTAAGAGATGATAGTGAACAATATTATTTGGATAGGAATTGGAAAATAACGCCTACTACAGCGCCCGTTTCTAATGTATCTGTCAGATTATATTTCTCAGATGCAGAAGTGGAGGATTTGAGAGCTGCAGCTGGAGCTTGCCCTACTTGTACTACGATTACAGATGCTTTTTTAGCTGGAATAACAAAGTATTCTGGAGTAGGTGAAAACGGCAATTTATCAGATAATGCTTCCTTAGCGTATAGCTTTTTTTCGCCATATAATGTAGAAGTTGTGCCATTTTCTGATGGATACTATGTAGAATTTGATACACCTAGTTTTTCAGAATTCTATATTAATGGAGGTAATATATCACTTCCAGTAGAACTCATAGATTTTACATTGACAAAAGATGGAGAAGATGCCATATTGAAATGGCTAACCTCTAGCGAGGTAAATGCAGATCGATTTGAAATAGAAGTGGCAAGAGGACAAGATCAGACATTCACTACAATAGGTTCAGTAAATGCAATAGGCAATTCGAGTGAAGCTAATAGTTATATCTTTAAGGATATGGAATCTAATAAATCTGGATTAAGGTATTATAGACTAAGGATGATTGATATAGATAATAGTTTTGAATATAGTGAAACTAAGGTATTGGAATTTGATAAACTATACGAATGGGACATATATCCTAATCCCAATAAAGGTAATTTTACTGTTGAGGTAAAATCCAATGCTTCTTCTTCTGTAAGTTTTAGGCTGACAGATCAGTTGGGTAGAGTCTTATTCAATCAAGATATAGAATTACAAAAAGGTATTAATAATCTAAATATAGCAAATCAATTGAATTTATCAGAAGGATATTATCAATTAGAAATGATAATAGGAGGTAAATCTTATGTTGAAAAGGTAATTATTATAAAGTAAGGGATTAGGAAATTAATCAAAAATAGGTCATTGTATAATTACAATAACCTGTTTTTTTATTCATAATTGTATCCACCAGGATTATTCTCTAGTTCCACTCCAAGAGATAGTACGATCCTATTGACAAAATTAAAATAGCTAATCACCAATGTAGCATCTAGGATTTCCTTATCAGTAATACCTACTTCTTTCATTTTTTCTACTTGCTTACTCTTAGTAGATTCAAGCGGATTTTTAGTCAATAAAAAAGCATAATCACAAAGCATTCTATCTTTGCTATCTAGCTCTACCAAAGTATAATCAGTTCTTAATTGCGTTGTTTTTGCATCATCTTTCCAGTAATGATTGACGGCTTCTGCATGATGTATTTGACAGTATTCGCAATTATTAGCTCTAGAAGTAACCACTCCCAATATCTCTCGTTGCAATCTGGATAATGCAGATTTTTTAAACATGATAACTTTATACAAATCCATATGAGCAGTAATGGAATGAGGATTCAAACTCTGAATTTTATGCACCTCAGCTATTTTGCCCCGACTATCTGATAAGCCATCATAGATCTTCTTCAAAGCACCTTCTGCATCTTCTGGTTGTATTACTTTTATTTTAGCCATAATAACTTAATTAGAAGTAGAAACTACTTCTTTCAATTTAATAATAATAGTTCCACTCTTCTCATCTGCTATCTTATCTAATGTTACAGACAACGTAGGATCTGGAAAATAAGCTTGTCCCAATTTTGTGCTTTCTGCATTTTTTGCCATGATATTGGCATATTGTTCCAGTCCTTTCAACGCAGGAGAAGAGTTAGATAATACGCCTATGGTTTGGAATGCTCCAGCTATCCAAAAAGAATCTGCTTCTTTGGTATAATCTCCTTTACGAGTAATTCTAAACTCCTGCTCAGGTATATTGCAGCCAGATTGCAAAATTTCAACGCTTACGCCATTATTCAGGACAGCCTCTTCATAACTATTTTCTCCATTCTCTTCTAACTCAAAACTATGCGAATCCACAATCTTCATCGTATCAGAGAAAATAGGAGAGGGGCTAGTTTGACATTTGTCGTCTTCCTTTTGTGAAGAAGAAGTACATCCTATTAATAGGAATATTAAAAAGGAAAGAGATAATAATTCAATTTTCATTATTCATGGTTTTAATTGGAACAAAGGTAAGTGGAAAATATCAAATATTTTCCATAATTTATTGTATATTATACTAGCTCTATAGATGAACAAACATAATATTATTATTATTATTTGAAAAACAAATTACTCTATTTTTACATATTAACAACCAAATATATGCAGTTTTACAATTACCCGATTAAAACAAAACTGATAGCAATTTGCTTTAACTTATTTTTGATGACTTCGTCCTATTCTTCATTATTAGGACAAGGCCATACTTTTCCAGTATTTAATCCAGGAACAATTACTAGTGCGAATTCTGGCGTAACTACAAGTATGAATACCAGTTCTTTGACCGCAGAATATCTTATTTATACCATTGAGGCAGATTTTGTTGGTACAAGAGCTTGGTCTAATTCTATGAATGTATAAATAAATAATGGAGCAGGTACGATACTCAAATCCATTTCACTTGCAGATGTTGGATCTCAAGGTAATTCAGGTGCCACCACACTGAAATGGTCATGAATTCTAAATACAAAACACATAGGAAATAACAATCTTAGTGTACGTTTTTTCGATAGTTTTAATTCTGGAGGTCCTTTTACTTCTAATGTTTCTAATGTGGAATTCACAATTAATGAAGCAGATAATGAACATTTATTCCCTCCATTTTCTGCAGCAATAAATAGCGGAAACAGTGGAACAACTGTCGCATTACCTACTACTGGACTTACAGGCAATTACTTAATTTATATTATAACAGCTGATTTTGTAGGTAGTGGAGGATCGCCATCTTGGTCAAACACTATACAGATGGAATTGAATAATGGAGGAACAATTTATAAAGAATTAGCAAAAGCTTCTGTAGGTTCTGCAGATAATTCTAATGCGACTAGCCTCAAATAGTCAGGTATAATGAGTCAAAAACTGCCAGATGGAACAGGACTTTCCATTCGGTTTTTTGATAGTTCTAATATTGGAGGACCTTATACTTCGACTCTTTCCAATGTAAATGTTCGACTTTATAGCCCTCAAAATGTAATACTTCCTATTGAATTAATTTCTTTTGATGCAAAATTGAGTTCATCAGCTAAGCAAGTGGATTTATCATGGATTAATGCTTCTGAAATTAATAATGATTATTTCAATATAGAAAAGGAGTAAAGATGGTATGTCTTGGGAAATAATCGATCAGATAGATGCTAAAGGAAATTCTTCTGAACTTCAATGTTATTCTACTGTGGACAGAGAACCTATAACGGGAGTTAGCTATTATAGATTAAAGCAAACGGATTTGGATGGGAAGTTTTATTATAGCGAATTAAGACAAGTTGACATTTCAGGTCGTTCGATTTCTATTTCTCCAAATCCAAGTTCATCTATATTTAATATTCAATTAGATGAAAAATATGATGACACTGAGTACAGTATTCAAGTTTATGATCATTTAGGGAAATTATTAAAAACTACTAACTGGAATGAGGGAAATTTTGCTTTGGATTTGTCTGATTACCCTAGTGGATTCTATTTTGTTAATATAAATGGACTCGATTCATATAAGATAGTGAAGAAGTAAGATAAAAATACTGGCTAGTTCGAAGTTATAAGATATTACAATTAGAATTGTTGCTAAAATTAAAAAAACCAAATTCTCATATTGAGAATTTGGTTTTTTTAATTGATATAATATGCTTGATTCTATAGATTAAACTAATTAGAACTTATCTACCAGAACCTTATACTTAGGATCTTCCTTTACATTCACATCAATGATACTATCTGCATCCCTGAGTAATTTCTGACAATCTGGACTCAAATGCTTTAGATGAACCACTTTGCCCACTTTCTGATAACGACTTGTAATCTTATTCAATGCTTCGATAGCTGACATATCCACAATTCGACTTTCTTTGAAATCAATGATAACTTCTTCTGGATCATTAAGTACATCGAATTTATCATTAAAAACAGTCGTAGAACCAAAAAACAAAGGACCATAGATTTCATAATGCTTTATGCCATCTTCATCTATTGATTTTCTAGCTCTAATTCGTTTTGCATTATCCCATGCAAAAACCAATGCTGCAATGATAACACCAATAATAACTGCCAAAGCCAAATTATGTAGAAAAGCAGTAACCAATGTAACGGTAACCATAACAAAAATATCAGATTTTGGCATCTTATTGAAAGTCCTTAGACTCGCCCACTCAAAAGTACCTACCGCCACCATTATCATCAGACCAGTCAGTGCTGCCATAGGCAGTTGCTCGATAAGCCCTGATCCAAACATCACAAACATCAATAAGGTAATGGCTGCCACGATTCCAGAAAGTCTCGCTCTCGCACCAGATGAAATATTAATCAAACTCTGTCCAATCATCGCACAACCACCCATTCCAGAGAAAACACCAGATAACATATTCGCTATTCCTTGTGCCACAGCTTCCTTGTTGCCTCTTCCACGAGTTTCGGTAATCTCATCAATGATGTTCAATGTTAGTAAACTTTCAATCAATCCAACTCCTGCCATGATAGCAGCATAAGGGAAAATCAAAGCCAATGTTTCGAAATTCAAAGGAACATTAGGCAAATGAAAGGGAGGAAATCCACCTTGAATAGATGCAATATCTCCAACTGTTTTCGTTGTAACACCAAAGCCAGCTACTATTCCAAAAACAACTAAGATTGCTACCAAAGAAGAAGGAATAACTTTAGTTAATTTAGGTAAACCCCAAATAATCAGCATTGTCAACAATGCCAATCCAAGAAATACATATAATGAATTTCCTGCAAGCCAATTGCCAGAAGAATCTTTGAACTGGTCTATTTGTGACATAAAAATAATGATCGCCAATCCATTCACGAATCCAAATATAACAGGATGTGGTACTAGACGCATTAATTTACCTAGTTTTAAAAATCCAGCAACTACTTGCATGATTCCTGCTAGAACTACTGTAGCGAATACATATTCTGGTCCATGAGAAATCGCTAATGCAGCAATAATAACTGCTACTGCTCCTGTAGCTCCAGATATCATACCTGGTCTTCCACCTAGAATGGCAGTAACCAATCCCATCACAAAAGCAGCATACAAACCTGTCAAAGGTGATAGTTCAGCCATCATAGCAAAGGCGACTGCCTCAGGAACTAATGCTAAAGCAACAGTCAAACCTGAGAGTATCTCTATCTTGTAATCTACCTTTTGATTTAAATCAAATAAATTAAAGTACTTTTTCATGTCTAATTAATAGTGTTATCTCAAGAGATATATGACTCTTGAATAAATTGATTTACTTGAAAAAAATAGGGAAACTTTGGTTAGAGGGTAGACAATTAATATGTCATTTTTATGTTGCTCATATTTTTAAGGACGCAAACATAACACTATTTATTGACTAAGCAAGTAGAATGAAATAGACCAGAAATTAGTGTAATTGGATAGGTATTATTGAATAGTAATATTGATTTGGAATAATCAAAAAGGGCTATCTAATAATTTGGTAAAAGTGAGCTTATGAGAGATATTAGCTATTGATAAGGCTAGGATTAAAAATTGATAAAAAAGGAGGATTTTTTAATTTTTATGAAAACATCGTACATAAAAAGCTAAGAGTGAAAAATAACGTATAGATAAAGGAGAGTAAGTAAATAAAAAAAGTCGCAATCTAAATGATGCGACTTCGTTTAACTTCAATACCTAAAACGTATGTCTATTCCAATATAGACTTAAGTTTTAGGTACTTATAATTTTTATATCGCAGGATAAGCTTATTGAGGTATAATACCTCCACAGCCGTTCCATATTCGATCTTTACGATTCTTACCGCCTTTTACTTTTTTCGCTGATTTCTTGTCAAGAATTTTCCCTTCTTGGTAAATTTTCCTAGAAAATATGCCAAGACTTTTCCGTTTCTTCCATATCATAAATAGGAATAATTAGTCTTAATTAATTAATGCTTAGTATATTATAAATTAAATAAGTAACTGTTTTGTCTACTTAGTTTTCAGCTATGCGTCGTTAAAAACTCCTTAAATAGCTAGCTATTCGCGTCATTTTTGCCTAGCCTAACTAAAAATTAAGCGATTCAAAACTGCAACCTATTTACTTTACAGTGTATTAGGCTTATTCTTGGGTAATCAGCATTAGTGTTTAATCAAAAGTATAGGATTTTATACTAAAAAAAAAGTTTATATTCAAATATTTACAATTTTATTTAAATATAAATGTGACATAGCTTCTTATGATTGTTGAAGTTTCCTTAATTGTTCCATAAATGCAGCTCTTCGTCTTCTGGAAACTTCGATCATTTTATTATCTTCCATTATAAGATAACCACCTTCTCCTTTCACAAACTTAGTAATGTAGTTCAGATTGACTACGTGTGACTTATGTACTCGATAAAAGTTAACAGGGGTCAGCAGTTTTTCGTATTCTTTTATTGTTTTGGAAACTGTAATCTTTTCTCCGCCTATGAGGAAAATGTGCGTATAATTATCTTCTCCCTCACATCTCATGATGTCTTTGATACTAATAAAGTAAATTCCATCTATAGCCGAAATACTCATTTTTTCAAAGGTATTCGGATTATTGAAATGATTAGACAATACTTCCAATCGCTTCTTCATCTGAGGACTTCTACCATTGGTTGTTCGTTCTACAGCGGCTTTTAGTTCTTCTGGATCTATAGGTTTCAATAAATAACCCACTGCACTATAATTGAATGCCTTTATGGCAAATTGGTTATAAGCTGTAGCAAATACCACCTCAAAATCTACATTATCTAGCTGATCTAATATCTGAAAACTCAATCCATCCTTCAACTGAATATCCAAAAACACAATATCTGGAGGTGTTTTTAAACCTCTGATTAGTTTCAGTCCTGTTCCTACTCCGTCTGCTTCTCCAATCAGCTCTACATCTTCACAATAGAGTTTTAGAAAATTGGCAAGTGTTTCTCTTCCTCCTGCTTCGTCATCAATAATAATAGCCCTTAGTTTCGACATCTATCGTTCAGTATTAGTGAAGTTGTTTAAAAACTGCTTCGGTATAAAAACAAATCATATTTAACAAAAATATAATTTGTTTTTATTATATATATTAATGTTGCAGATAAAAACGTTAATTCAGCTATTTTTAGGGAATAATACAGATTCCAAACATGGATTAGCATAAAACACTTGATAACATGTTCAAAATACACCAAATTAAATATTTATATCTATTCATTATTTGTGTGCTAGCTTCATGCACTACAGAAAATGCTAACGAAGCTACGCCCAAAGTAATCGTAAATGAGGAATTCAACAAGTTTTTGCAACAATTCCTAGATATGGAGCTCCCTTTAGAAATCAAGAATGACAAAGGTAAGTATTTAGGCACAATAACTTATGAAGAAGCTATCCAATATCTTGCCGTAAAATGGCTAGATAAGGAAAATAATATGCCAAATGCTTCTATCAGCCCTCTTGGAAAATATATGATTAATGATAATACTTATGCCTTAATCTATCGTTCTCTTGAACTTCCGGTAGGAAGTGGAAATCATATTAGCTATTTTATTGCCACTTTCGGGAGTGATGGAAAAATGATTGATAAAACAGCTATTGCAGAATTTGCAAGTTGGGATGGTGGTTCGATAAAGCAAACTTCTATTATTAAGGCTGACCAATCTATCCAAAGTTCTTACAAAATGGAAGATGAAATAGAAAAGGTCTCAAAACTGAGCGAAATCACTATTAGCCAAAATGCAGGTAAATTTACTGTTGAGGAAAAAGTACTGGAGAATAATACGCCTAAAGCTAGTACAATCAATATGGAAGTAAAAAAATTGGACAAATATGGCTATCCAGATATTATCAAAAAAGATTTTTCAGGACAGTTTGCTCAAGGAATTACTTGGCAAGATGGAATAGGGGAGAATTTTGTCATTGTTACTACAAAGGAGAAAAATCATCCATCTACCGAAGAGGCTATTGATTATAATCTATATGTAAGGCATTATGTATTTCAAGGTCAAAAATTTCCTAAGGTGCTTTGGAAAACACAGGATTTCGTGGAGGAATGTATGTTTGATAATATGCTAAAGTTGGTGGATGGATCTATAGCTGTTACGGATTTAGATAATGATAATGTTGCAGAAATTACCTATATGTACACATTAGGCTGTATAAGTGATGTGAGTCTATTTCCTTTGAAACTCATCATGCACGAAGATGGAAAAAAGATGGTGATAAGGGGAGATGTTATTTTAGCAATAGCTAAAGATGATTTTCCTGAGAAAATAACTGTCGATGAAAAAAGCTTTGAAGGACAACCGGAAGAATTTAAGTCATTTGCGATCGATCATTGGAAAAAACATGAGGTTTTTGAGTTTTAGAAATTCACTTCCTTAAAAATAACAATTCCATCTTAGCGAAAGCCAAGATGGAATTGTTATTTTATTCTAAGAATCAGAATTGTATCTTTACTAGACGTTAAATCTAAAGTGCATAATATCTCCATCCTGCACGATATATTCTTTTCCTTCTACACCCATTTTTCCAGCTTCTTTTACAGCAGCTTCAGAACCAAATTCAACAAAATCATTATACTTAATGACTTCTGCACGAATAAATCCTTTTTCAAAATCTGTATGAATTACACCAGCTGCTTGAGGAGCGGTACTGCCTATTTTTACTGTCCAAGCTCTTACTTCTTTCACTCCAGCAGTAAAATACGTATACAAATTCAATAAAGAATAACAAGCTTGAATCAAACGATTCACACCAGGTTCAGATAAACCCATGTCCGCAAGAAATTCCATGCGTTCATCCTTGCTTTCTAATTCTGCTATATCTGCTTCTATTCCAGCACTAATCAAAATAACTTCAGCACCTTCATCTTTTACCAGTTCTTTGAAACGTATAGTATGCTCGTTATCTTTATTCACAGATTCCTCATCCACATTACAAACATACAAGATAGGCTTGGCTGTCAATAACATCATGGAAAGGAAAAGCTCTTGCTGATCATCCTCTAAATCCAGACTTCTAGCAGGTTTCTCTTCATTAAGATGGTTCAATATCTTATTCCCTGTTTCTAACAAACGAACAGCTTTCTTTTCTCCTGTCTTGGCAGTCTTTCTTAGCTTTTCTACTTGCTTTTCTACTGTATCAATATCCTTCAATATCAATTCCAGATCAATAGTTTCTTTATCCCTCACAGGATCTACGCCACCATCTACA
Source organism: Maribacter sp. (assembly GCA_051275765.1). Classification (GTDB taxonomy): domain Bacteria; phylum Bacteroidota; class Bacteroidia; order Chitinophagales; family Saprospiraceae; genus JAHDCE01. The sequence continues at coordinate 15,177 of JBNMOV010000010.1, forward strand.
TGCACCACGTTGCCATCATCAAAACAACGAACTACATGAACTATCGCATCTACCTCACGAATATTTCCTAGGAATTGATTCCCTAATCCTTCTCCTTTACTTGCTCCTTTTATCAAGCCTGCAATATCCACAATCTCTACCGTAGTAGGTTGTATTTTTTCAGGAACAACGAGTTCTGCTAATTTATCCAATCGAGCATCAGGAACGGTAATCATTCCGATATTTGGTTCTTTTGTTGCAAAAGGATAATTAGCTGCCAAGGCCTTACCAGAAGACAATGCATTGAACAAAGTTGATTTACCTACATTAGGAAGTCCTACAATACCACACTTTAAAGCCATAATTCTTATAATTCTATCAATAAATGGAAACGAAATCCATTCTATTTTCGTTTTAAAATTGATTTCGGCTGCAAATATAGAATTTTACTTTTAGAGGATGTTTAAAATCATCATTTTTAGTACAAAGTCTTGAATTTTAATATTCGATTCATTTTCATAAAAATCATATGAACTACCTAGCACACATATTTCTTTCTAATAAAGACCCTAAAATAATGATGGGAAATTTTCTTGGAGATCTCATTAAAAACAGAGAATATAAAGCACTTCCAGATGAATTGAAGAGGGGAGTGGAACTACATCGACAAATAGATTCCTATACAGACAATCATCATATAGTAGAAAAGGGAGTGAAAATTATCCAGCCTTACCAAGGAAAATACGCACCTGTCGTGGTGGATATTTATTATGATTACCTTCTTTTTAAAAATTGGGATAAATATACAGATGATAGTATCCAAGATTTTGCGAATTGGGCGTATGAAGTGATTAGAGAACATATTCATCACGTTCCAGAGAGAAATCAAGGAAAGGTAACCATGATGGCAAAACATAACTGGTTACTAGGTTATGGACAACTAGACAAATTACATCAGACCTTTCTAAGAGTTAAGAAAAGAGCAAGATATGACAGTCATTTTGAAACAGCAACGCAGCACCTTCAAGAAAACTATGAAGTACTAAATAATGATTTTAATGATTTTTTTCCTGATTTACTTCAAATGACTCAAGATTTTATTGCAAAGAATTAACTTTGCGGTACGTTTGGTAAACCTAAAAAAGGTTTGCCAAATCTTTGTATTAATAATAAAATAAAAAAACGTGAAAAGACCATTAATATTAGTAACCAACGATGATGGTATCGTAGCTCCAGGCATCAGAGTATTGGTAGAAGAAATGAAGCATTTGGGAGAAGTTGTTGTAGTTGCTCCAGATTCTCCACAGTCTGCACAGGGACACGCTATTACTTTGATGGGGCCAGTAAGATTGAAGAAAGTAAATATTTTTGAAGGTGTAGAATCTTATGAATGTTCTGGTACACCTGCAGATTGTGTAAAAATAGCTAAGAGTGTCGTATTAAAAGGACGTACAATAGATTTATGTGTTTCTGGTGTCAATCATGGTTCTAATGCTTCTGTAAATATCATTTACTCAGGTACGATGTCTGCTGCTATGGAAGCTTCTTTAGAAGGAATTAATTCAATAGGATTTTCTTTGGAGGACTTTTCTTACGAAGCAGATTTTTCTCCTTGCAAACCTATCATTCGAGATATATCTAAATGGGTATTAGGGAATAATTTAAAAACAACTAAGCTACTTAATGTAAATTTCCCGAAAACTGATGGAGCTGATTTTAATGGCGTAAAAATATGTAAGCAATCCAAAGGATACTGGTCTGAAGAATATCATATAGCAGAAGATCCAAGGGGCGAAAAATATTACTGGCTCACAGGAGAATTTATCAATCAAGATACAGATGAGAATACAGACAAAGTAGCTCTACAAAACGGATATGTATCTATTGTCCCTTCTCATCACGATCTGACACAATACGAATCTTTGAATGGCGAATTAGATGCCTTAACTTTATTATCATGAATAAAAATACAGTAGGATTTGGTGTTATACTGGCATTGGTTGTACCAGTTATTGGTCTTCTCATTTGGCTATTAGTCAATCTAATATTAGCATCTTACAATGTCTTAGATAAGAATGGAGACGTATTTCAGCTTTCTTTAAAAACGGCAGTATTAGTAGCGGTTTGCTGTAATTTAATACCTTTTCACTTTTCTAAAGATAAACGTTGGGATAATATGCTGAGAGGCATTGGATTAGTGACAATTAGTATGATGTTTGCTTGGGCATTTTACTTTGACGTGATTCAGCTTTAATGAAGTATTATGTCATTGCTGGAGAAGCATCCGGAGATTTGCATGGTGCCAATTTGATTGACGCCATACGCAAAGAAGACACTAATGCTACTTTTAGATTTTGGGGTGGAGACAAGATGCAAAAATCTAGTGGAGAAGTTCCTCGCAAACATATTGCTGAACTCGCTTTTATGGGATTTATAGAAGTCGTTGCTAATCTTATAACTATTCTTAAAAATATTAGTTTTTGCAAATCAGATATTCTTGATTTCCAACCAGATGCTCTTATCCTCATCGATTATCCAGGTTTCAATCTAAGAATCGCTAAGTGGGCAAAACTGCAAAATATTAAAGCATTTTATTATATTTCCCCTCAGATATGGGCATGGAAAACCAAGCGTATTCATGCTATTATAAATTCCTCTAAAACGGTTTTTACAATTCTTCCTTTTGAAAAAGCATTCTATAAAAAATATGGTTACGATGTAGAGTATGTAGGACATCCTTTATTAGATGAAATAAATAAAGGAGGGTTTAACAATATTGATTTTAAGAGTTCAAAAAGAGTCATTGCATTACTACCTGGCAGTAGGAAACAGGAAATTTCTAAAATGCTCCCTACGATGCTCCAATTGACAGAAAAATATCCAGATTATATATTTGCGATAGGTGCAGCACCAGCTATTGAAGAAGATTTCTATCAAAGTATTATTGGAGAAAAATCTAATGTCAGAATCGTTCAAAATAACACTTATGGTTTATTGAAAACGGCAGTGGCAGCCATGGTTACTTCTGGAACTGCAACATTAGAAACAGGATTATTCAAAGTTCCACAAGTGGTTTGCTATAAAGGGAGTAGTATATCATACATGATCGCAAAAAGATTGGTCGATATTAAATATATATCTTTAGTTAATTTGATACTTGATCAAGCATTAGTTAAAGAACTGATTCAGAATGACTTCAATATTATTAATTTATCTTTAGAATTAGATGATATTTTATCTAAAGAGGGTAGCGTACGAATATCAAAAGGATATGATAAATTAGGAGAATTACTTCATCAAGAAGGTGCTTCTAAATTGACAGCAAAAAAAATTTACATGTATATCCAATAAAAAAGTGGAGCTATTTCAAATCGAAATAGCTCCACTTTTTTTAAATGTTTTAGATGTTAATTTAAAAATCGCAGCCTTTCTTTCTCTTCAATCTTCCTCTTCCTCCTACAAGTCCATTATCAGAGAAATTATAAGAAACAGAAATAACTGAAATAAGGTACCAATCTTTATTCTTTATGTTTCCTCTACCTGTACCATCTTCTGGCGGAATAGCATCAACACTAATTTCATCACCTCTCCAAGACAATTCTGCTGCCAAATCTCCATTAGCTGCTGCTAAGGCAGCTAAATCAACATAAGTTCCACTTACGTCATCTAAATAATCCGTAAAGGTTTTTCTGAAACCTATTTCTAATCCAAGATTCCATTTATCATTAATGGCATATTTTAAGCCTGCTCCAAATGGAATAGAAATTTGAACTGTTTTATAAGCTGCAGGTTTTCCATCCATTCCTTGTCCTTCAGTTCCTAGAGGTTGCAGTTTTACCCAGCCACCTTCATACTGTGTTTGAGGGTTGAACTTATATCCAGCTATACCTACAAAAATATATGGAGAAAAAACTCTCTCTAAATTATATGGTTGGTAACCCAAAATGTTGAATTCTCCTGTAACAGCTATTTCATAAATATTGGATCTAAAACTTAAATTACGTTTTTCTTTAAAAACAGTAGGAGAGCCATTAGAATCAGCTGCGGATATTTTCGCATAATTAAATCCAGCTTTTATGCTTATCCATTTACCTGTATTATAGCGAGCAAATACTCCTGCTGAAAAATTCGTTTCACCAAGGCTTGTCCATAAACTAGAAGGTGCCAAATCACCTAAATAGTTAGATACACCTACTTGAACTCCTGCTTCTATCTGAGCAGATAATGAGTAAGGCAAAATCAATAAAAAAATGTAAAATAACTTCTTCATTATTACAATATATTTCAAAAATTAGCGGAAAAAATAAATGGTTTAACTTCTTAAATCGTCCCACAAAAATACATGAATTACTACTTCATTGCATCGCTTTAACAAGGAATCATCCTACTTTATTTAAATTCATCTAAGCGTTTTAATATAAGTAGTTGATTTTCAATATATTGAACAATATTAAAAAAGTAAAAACCAAGTACAAAACAAACCTTATTTTTAGTTAATAAAGTCATTTTTTCGTATATTTGCGTGAATTAGGAATCGTAAACATAAAAGTACTTAATGGCGACTCAGAGAATTATACCAATAAGCTTGGAGGAAGAGATGAAAACAGCATACATCGATTACTCGATGTCTGTAATTGTTTCAAGAGCATTACCTGATGTAAGAGATGGTTTAAAACCAGTACATAGAAGGGTTCTGTACGGAATGTCTGGCTTAGGATTGACTTATAATAAATCCCATAAAAAATCTGCACGTATCGTGGGGGAGGTATTAGGTAAATACCACCCACATGGAGATTCATCTGTATATGAGGCTATGGTGCGTATGGCACAGAGTTGGTCATTGCGTTATCCTCTAGTAGATGGTCAAGGTAACTTTGGTTCAATGGATGGTGATAGTCCAGCAGCCATGCGTTATACAGAAGCTAAAATGAGAAGGATAGCGGATGAACTGATCACTGACATTGATAAAGATACGGTAGATTTTGCCTTCAATTTTGATGATACATTAAAAGAACCCACTGTTCTTCCTGCTAAAATACCTAACCTACTTATTAATGGTGCATCTGGTATCGCAGTAGGTATGGCTACAAATATGTTGCCGCACAACCTTACTGAAGTAGTGAATGGTGCTCTGGCAATGGTAGATAATCCAGCAATCACGATGGAGGAAATCTGCCAGCATATCAAAGGACCTGATTTTCCTACAGGAGGAACGATATATGGTTACGATGGTGTTATACAGGGATTAGAGACAGGAAGAGGAAGAGTAGTCGTAAGAGCAAAAGTTGACATCCAAGAAACGAATGGAAGAGAAAGAATCATTGTTAATGAAATACCTTACCAAGTTAATAAATCAGTTCTAGTAGCTAAAATTGCTGATCTGGTTAATGATAAAAAGATCGAAGGTATTTCTGATATTAGAGATGAGTCCGATAGAAATGGACTAAGGATAGTAGTGGAAATTAAGCGGGATGCTATGGCAACTGTTGTATTGAGTAAATTATATAAATATACTCCACTACAAACTTCTTATGGTACCAATAATGTAGCATTAGTAAATGGTCGTCCAGAGATTCTGAATGTAAAGCAAATTCTAGAAGAATTCGTTAAGTTCAGATTGGAAGTTATTCAAAGAAGAACACAATTCGATCTAAATAAGGCAGAAGAAAGAGCTCATATCTTAGAAGGCTTGATGATTGCTTTGGATAATCTGGATGCAGTAATTGCATTAATCAGAGCATCCAAAAACCCAGAAGCAGCTAGAAATGGCTTGATGGAAACCTTTGGCTTATCAGAAAGACAGGCAAGAGCAATCTTAGATATGAGATTGCAAAAATTGACTGGTCTTGAGAGGGATAAGATCAAGAATGAATATGATCAGATCAAGGCATTGATAGATGAATTAAAATCTATCTTGGCATCTGAAGAGAAGCAAAGAAGCATTATCAAGGAAGAATTAACGGAGATAAAAGAAAGATACGGGGACGAAAGAAGAACAGATATCAATTATGCTGGAGGAAATATCAGCATAGAAGATTTGATAGCTGATGAGGATGTTATTATCACGATATCCCATTTAGGATATATTAAGAGAATTAAGTCTTCTGAATTCAGAACACAAGGTAGAGGCGGAAAAGGTGCAAGAGCATCTAAAACTCGTGATACAGATTTCGTAGAACATATGTTTTCTGCGACTACACATAATTATCTATTACTGTTTACTGAACAAGGTAGGTGTTTCTGGCTGAGGGTATATGAAATACCAGAAGCATCGAAGAACTCTGGAGGAAGAGTAATTCAGAATATTCTTTCTATTCCTAAGGATGATAAAGTAAAAGGCTATATCAAGATATTGGACTTGAAAGATGAGGAATTCATCAATAATAATTACATTGTTTTCTGTACTAAGAAAGGTGTCATTAAGAAAACATTAGTAGAAGCATTTTCTCGTCCAAGAACGAATGGTATCAATGCATTGACTATTCGTGAAGGCGATCAATTGCTAGAAGTAAAGCTCACCAACGGCACAAACGATATATTGATCGGGGCACGTTCTGGACAAGCTATACGTTTCCCAGAAGATAAAGTCAGGGTAATGGGACGTTCTGCAGCTGGTGTAAGAGGAATCAGATTGAAAGAAGGAGTAGATGATGCTGTAGTTGGTTTGGTATGTATAGATCCTAATGAGGAAGAAAAGACGATACTCGTTATTTCTGAGAATGGAAATGGAAAACGTTCCAAATTGGATGAATACAGACAGACAGGAAGAGGTGGTAAAGGTGTGAAGACACTTCAAGTCACTGAAAAGACAGGTGCTTTGGTGTCTATGAGAGCAGTTTCAGAAGAGGATGATATCATGATTATCAATAAATCGGGAATCAGTATCAGATTGAAGGTTTCTCAATTACCAATATTAGGTAGAGCAACACAAGGTGTGAGAGTCATTAAAATCAATAAAAAGGATTCTATTGCTGATATAGCATTAATAGAAGGTGGTTCAGAAGATGACGAAAATGAGGAGTTAGAAGAAGGAATTGAAGAAGGAACTGAAAACCCTACTTCAGAAGAAAACAATGAGGTTAACGATACTGATAACGATACGGAAGAATAAATATTAGATAAATATTTAACGTACATTAAGAGTTTAATAAACTCTTAATGTAAAGACAAAATGAATTAAGCAATCCTTAAATTATTTTGTTGAATTCTTAACGGTATTTATCTTTATAATTGTTGATATTCGCATTAAGGGAACAGGAAATTAATAATATACGTATCTGACTAATCTTTTATGTACATTATTAATTACCTACCTCCCAAACTTTATTTTAAATCAAATTTTCTCAATAATGAATAAATATTTTTTGACATTCGCATGTATAGCAGTAATGGCCATTAGCCTTTCTGCTCAAAAATTACCCAAATCTGTAAAAGACGCTAAGAAAGCATTAAATGCTAAAAACTTTAGCGAGGCTCTAAATTTAATTAATGTAGCTTTAGAGGATGAGGCAACAGCTAATATATCTGAAGCATGGTCTGTAAAAGGAGATGCTTTAATTGGTTTGCTTGATAGTGATTACGAAGGAGTCATCAAATCAAGAATACCTGGAGCTCCTCCATTTGAAATCAAAAATGCAGCTAGTGCGCCATTGGTTTTTGATGCTTATAAAATGGCTTTAGACAAAGCTGTAGATGATAAGGATAAAGGTAAAAAGGGAGCAATTGCAGGATTGGCTAACTTAGCTATAGTACTAAATGAATTAGGTCTTGAACTCTTCAATAATAAGAAGTTTGGAGAAGCTTATAATTCGTTCAATGCTATCATTTCTTCTCGTGAAGCACTCAATGCTATTGGTAATAAATCTATCTTCGCTAAAGAAGAGGATTTTAATACTATGCAATACTATACGGCTTTGGCAGCTACTTATGCAGGGACGCCAGAGAAAGCTATAGATATTTCTAAAAGGTTAGTAGAATTGAATTTCAATAAGCCACTTCCTTATGAGCAATTATTCGAGAGTCTAGTAGCAACAGATGAGGAAGCAGCATTTGCAATATTAGCTAAGGGTAGAAAAGCTTGTTCTGATGATCCTAAAAATATGGAAGGCTTTCTTTTAAAGGAAATCAACTTCTTATTGAAAAAGGAAGATTATAGCAAATTGGAATCTAAGTTACAAGAGGCTATTGCTAGCGATCCTGACAACTTCTCATTATACTATGCTTTAGGTAATGTTTATAGCCAGCTTTCTAAGGAACAATACGAAGCTAAAAATGCTGAAAATGGATTAAAATATTTCAATGAAGCAAGCAAGTATTATGCAAAAACATTAGAAATTAAGCCAGATCATGTAGAAGCAATGTTTAACCAAGGTGTATTACATCATAGCAAGGCTACTCGTATGAATACTGTTATCCAAGAGTTAAGTAGCGATTATAGTTCTGCAGGTACTGACAAGTATAATGCTTTGCAGAATGAGCAAAAGCAGCATTTAAAAGCTGCTAAGCCTTATTTCGAAAAAGCATTAACTATAGATGCTAAGCACTATAACTCTGTTAATGCATTGAAGGGAATTTCAGCTCACTTGAATGATAAGGAAGGTATAGCAAAATATGATGCTATGCTAAAAGCATTAGAAAAATAATTCTATTTTCTGAGTAATAAAAAAAGCGTCTTGCAATTGCAAGACGCTTTTTTTATTACTGCTTATTCAGCATATCCAAAGCCACATCGACTATCATATCCTCTTGTCCACCTACCATTTTTCGTTTACCTAATTCTACTAGGATAGCTCGAGTATCCAAGCCATGTTTTTGCGCTGCTTTTTCGGCGTGGAGTAAGAAACTAGAATACACCCCTGCATATCCTAAAGAAAGCGTTTCCCTATCTACACGTACTGGGCGAGTTTGTAAAGGACGAATAACATCATCTGCAATATCCATTAATTGATATAAATCTGAGTTCTGCTGTACACCCATTTTTTTTAAACAAGCAACCAAAACTTCTAGCGGAGCATTACCTGCTCCAGCTCCCATTCCTGCTAGCGAAGCATCCAATCTATTCGCACCATGCTGCATCGCTACAATCGTATTCGCAACACCTAAAGATAGATTATGATGGCAATGAATACCAATCTCTGTTTCATCCTTCAATACATCCTTGAATGCCTTGATTCTATCTACTACGCCATCCATCATCAATGCCCCAGCAGAATCTGTCACATAAACACAATCTGCTCCATAAGATTCCATTAATTTGGCTTGCTCTGCTAGTTTTTTGGGTTCATTCATATGTGACATCATCAAGAAACCACCTACATCCATACCCATTTCTTTAGCTGCATGAATATGCTGTGCAGAAATATCCGCTTCTGTACAGTGAGTCGCTACACGTACAGATTCTACACCTAAATCTCTTGCTTTTTTCAAATCATGAATCGTCGCAATTCCTGGTAGAATAAGCGTAGTCAACTTAGCATGTGTAAGTTCTTCTTTTATTCCTTCTAACCAATCCCAATCAGTATGTGCTCCAAATCCATAATTAAAACTAGAACCAGATAAACCATCTCCATGGGCAATTTCGATCGCATCTACCTTTGCCCTATCTAAAGCTATTGCAATTTCCTTTAGTTTTTCTTTTCCATATTGATGTCTGATAGCATGCATGCCATCACGTAGCGTTACATCTTGTATATATATTGGTTTCATAAAAATCGATTTTGTACGTTTGGTGAACCTAAAAGGTTTGTTAAACGTAGGGGTAAAAAACTAACGTCATCTAACATAAAGTAAAAAACAAACAACGTGAGAATAAAAAGATAACGCCATTACTTAATTTAGCTTTAGCAAACCTAAAAAAGGTTTACCAAAGCAATTTAAACTAAACGCTCTGCTGTAGCCATAGCTGCAGAAGTCATAATGTCTAAATTACCTGCATATTCTGGCAAATAATGACCTGCTCCTTTTACTTTTAAGAGCACCATCGTTTTTAAACCTGATTTATAACCAACTCCTTCAATGAAAACCGGTTGATTTTCAGGTATATCTTCAAATTGAACCTCTTGATGAAGACTATATCCTGGTACATATTTTTGTACCTCAGCGACCATTTTATGTATGCTTTCTCTAATCATTTCTCTATCTGCATTTTCACTTAGCGTAAAAACAGTATCTCTCATCACTAGGGGAGGTTCCGCTGGATTGAGAACAATGATAGCTTTTCCTTTAGTTGCACCACCTACTTTTTCAATGGCAGAAGCTGTTGTTTCTGTAAATTCATCGATATTAGCTCGTGTGCCAGGACCAGCAGATTTACTCGCTATAGATGCCACTATTTCTCCATAATGAACCTTTGCTACTCTAGAAACTGCAGCCACGATGGGAATAGTAGCTTGTCCACCACAAGTCACCATATTTACATTCCTTACATTAGTATGCTCATCAAAATTCACAGGAGGGACGAGATATGGACCTATTGCTGCTGGAGTTAAGTCGATGATTATCTTATCCTTATACTCTTTTATATGATTCCAATTATAGTGATGTGCCTTAGCAGATGTAGCATCAAAAATGATTTTAATATCATTCCATTCAGGCATTTTTATCAATCCAGTAACTCCTTCGTGATTAGTCGCAAAACCCCATTTTTTTGCCCTTGCTAAACCATCAGAAGTTGGATCTATACCTACCATGACAGACATTTCCAATTTTTTGGATAATCGCATGATCTTAATCATCAAATCTGTCCCAATATTACCAGGACCAATGATAGCTACCTTTATCTTTTCCATATGAATTAAAATATATTATGAGCGTGAAATTAGTATTAAATTTTAGAATATAGATTGGAAATTTTAAAAAAGGATAAGTCGGATGTATACATCATTATTATTTTTCTATTCCCATACTAATATAATAATAAGATTATAAAAGATAGTAGAACTAAATCAAACATTATCACTTTAGGGAACAGGTAAAATATAATCTACCCAGTTTGCAAATTTATTTTGCTCCTCTGCTACGTTCCAAAAATGCTCATTACGCTAAGGCATAACTCTGCTTTTTGTGCCTTGCTGAGAAACAAACTAAATCCACATCTTTGGATAGTTTATTTATTACCTGCTCTATCTAAATACTCAATAATTACTTTTCCTGCAACTGAATTTGATTTCTTAAACCCAAATTTAACCAACATAACCTTTTTTTTCAAAAAAGTAATAACCAATTAACAGTACACACTACAAATCTAAATGTCGAAAGAGATAGATATTATTCGAATGATGTTATCGAGGAAGAATTTACTAGATTATTTTCCGAAGATATCCTATCTAAATTGGGATATGATTTTTAGTATCGTATAACTTATACCAATTTGCATTTATAAAGTCGCATTGGATTTGGTAATAAATTTGATGGATTGTGAGGCACAAAATGCAGGCATAGCCGTAGCTATGACGAGTATTTGTAACGAAGCAAGTCATTAAATTTATCCAATTATATGCGACATTTATGATTCAAATTGGTATTAACTATACCTAAACCTCAAAACCAAACGTCAACAACCTTAATTTCTCCTATTTCCTCGTCACAACAAACTGCAGCCAAAAATCTCTCCTGAATAACAATATCCCGCAAAAAATACTGCTTATCATCTACGACAAAATAATCTAGAGAGACATCTAACTCAATTTGATGCAAATCATTCAATTTACGGCCAAGTGCTTTAATGATACTTTCTTTGCGTGTCCAAAACCAATAAAATGCTCGAATTGGATCATCAGCATCTTTTATTTTAACCCATTCTTGTGCTGAAAACATCGAAGTAAAATCTTCAAAATCTATTGGATTAATCTTTTCCAC
>JBNMOV010000011.1:0-25686 GCA_051275765.1 Maribacter sp.
GGACTCCTTTAGCTGATTACTTCGTTACAAATACTCGCTGATGCTAAGGCATCGCCTGCGTTTTGTGCCTCGGCCTCAACAAAATGAGTAACATATCCAATACGAAATACATTATTCAATTGCGTATAAGATCTAAAAACTGATGACTAAGTATAAAGATAAGCCATATTATACAAAGCCCTTCTTAATGAGGGGATAAGACCCTGTTAAAACAATGATAAAAAACAGCTCTAGAGCTGTTTTTTTTTAAACCATTTTAATAAAATGGGAAAGGTGGCTTATATAATAATATTTCCATAGCGTTCATTAAAGCCTACTAAGCCTTGTAAACCTCCAGTATGTATCGCTAATATTCGACTATCTGGAGCAAATTTCCCATTCTGAATAAGGTCATAGATGCCATACATCATTTTACCCGTGTAGATAGATTCTAATGGAATATGATGCTTTTGTTTGAATTCATTGATGAAGCTGATGAGGCTAGGTTTATGCTTTGCATAGCCTCCAAAATGATAATCGTTATTGATGACGAAATGGGTATATTGATGACCATTATATTCTAATAATAATCGTTCTACATCTTTTGTCAAAAAATTACCTTTCAGGCTTGAAAAACCAATGATTTTTTGTTCTTGATGATAGCCTGCTACTAAACCAGCTATTGTTCCACCAGTTCCTACAGAAAGGCAAACGGTATCGAACTTGTCTTGGTTTTGTATTTCTTTGGCAAGAGTCTCACAGCCTTTGATAGCCAATGAATTTGTACCGCCTTCTGGTATGATATAGCTATTGGGAAATCGGATATTCAAGTCCTCTATAAAAGAGCTCTCGTTCTTTTTGCGATAGTCCGTTCTTGAAATAAAATGTAGCTGCATGCCATAAGCTTCTGCTTTAGCCAAAGTATAATTCAATGGTTCTATGCGTTCCCCTCTGATAATTCCTATCGTCTGAAGATTTACTGCTTTTCCTGCGGCAGCTGTAGCGTATATGTGGTTAGAAAAAGCTCCTCCAAAAGTGATGAGTCTTTTATTATCGAGTCGTTTAGCTTCTTCTATATTGTAGAGTAGTTTCCAATACTTGTTTCCCTGTATAGTAGGATGGTTAAGATCTTCTCTCTTTATGAATAACCTTACTCCTGCATGAATAGTGATTTCATCTTTAATTTCCTGTATGGGAGAGATTGTTTTTTTCATCGTAGTGCAAAAATATAAAAAAAGGCAGCCACTACGTTTAGTGGCCGCCAATTGAGTTTGATTCCCCCCTTTATTGAAATCAAATCATTCTTAGTTTACTTATGTGTAAAAATTTAGATTTAAGACAAGACTTATATTATATTATAAATCCCATCTATATCTTTATATCAACATGTATGCCATTTTATACGTCCTGTTAAAAAAATATATGGATAAAAGGCTGATTTTAGTCGGTTTTATTCCGTAATATTGCTCTTTATAAGGCATTATTCCTTATTGAAAAGATACGATCATGGAAAAGTTATTAGATAAGATTGTAACTGTGATTTTTGTTATAGCATTAATAGCTATACTTTATTTCGTAGGTCAATTTGTGATGGAGAAAATGGGAGCTGAATCAACTACTGATAATGCTGAGCAAGTGGATGATAATGATCCTTTTAGTGATGTGGATGATAATTACAATTCTGAAGATGCTGATTATTATGGAGAGGAGGATAATGAGGAGGATAAAGCTGTACCAGAAGGCTATGATGACGAGATCGCTAAGATAATGGAAGATGTAGTGAGTGATTCGGAGGAGAAAGTGGCAGATGCCGCAGATAGAGTGAAGAATACTGGAGAAATTGCTGTGGCAGCTGCTAAAACTATAACCAATAAAGTAACTGGAGATAATAACGAAGCCGCAGAAAAAACAGTTTCTAATCCTTCAAGTGCTTTAATTGACGATGATAATAGATATATGGTGGTAGCAGGTTCATTTACTTCTAATGCCAATGCTGATCAACATGCTAGTAAATTAGAAAAAGAAGGATTTACACCAGAAATTGTGAATTTTAATAGTTCTAGAATGTATACTGTTATCGCATCTAGATATGATAATGAAGCTGCTGCATTAGCTGCAGCTAAAAAACTAAGAAATAAGAAAATTGATTGTTATGTCCATAGGAAACGCCAGAAGTAATAATTAGGCGTTATCTTATTTTTATAAGAAACTTTAAAAATACCAAAAGAAGCTGTGAAGAAACAAGATAATGAAGAGAGGACTTTGGCTCAATATATAGACCATACCTTACTGAAACCTAATTGTACTTCAGAAGAAATTAAAATATTGTGTACAGAAGCACTGCATCATGGTTTTTATTCTGTTTGTGTGCCACCTTATTTTGTGAGGACGGCGAAAACACTCCTAGGGAAATCAAGCGTTAAGGTAGTTACAGTAGTTGGCTTTCCTATGGGATATTCACCAACGTCTTCCAAGGCAGAAGAAATCAAAAGGGCATTCATTAATGGAGCAGATGAAGTAGATGCTGTAGTTAATATCAATGCCGTAAAAAATGAGGACTGGACTTATATCAGTAATGATATAGATACCATGTCTAGGATGGCTAGTATGAGAGATAAACTATTAAAGGTTATCTTTGAGGTAGACTTGCTTACACGAGACGAAGCCAAAAAAGTTTGCGACATCTGTATAGAAACTGAAGTAGGATTCGTTAAGACTGCTACAGGAGTAAATGGAAAAGGAAACCAGCCAGAAGTCGTAGCTTTCTTAAGAGAATACCTTCCTAAGAGAATTAAGGTAAAAGCGGCTGGAGGTATCCAAACCAAGGCAGAAGCAGAAGCACTGATAAAAGCAGGAGCAGACAGATTGGGTTGCTCGAGGAGTGTAGATATTATAAATGGATAAGAAATGAGAACTAAAACATACTGAGATGAAAAAATTAAGTTTTATTATCGTATTTTTTATTGCTTTTATGGCAAACGATACTACAGCACAGGTTACTTATGTAGAAGATATAGCCGTATCTGCTTTGTATAATCAGTATATTAATCAGAATAAAGCAACTACCTATACTTTAGGTTATAGAGTACAAATTCTATCTACCGCAGATAGAAGAAAAATGGAAGAGGTAAAGGCAAGTTTTACGAGTAAATTTCCTGAATTTATCCCTGTATGGACGTATGAAGCTCCTAACTATAAATTGAGAGTAGGTGCATTCAAAACTAAACTAGAAACAGAAAGGATCAGACACGTACTTCGCTCAGAATATCCTAGTGTATTTCCGGTGAAAGATAATAAGATTCGTCCAATAGAGTATTTATAAGAGAAGGAGATAAGCAATACTTTAAGAGCTTGTTTGAAATTGATCATTTTTATTTTCAATAGTCAATTCCAAACAAGCTCTAACTAAGTCATTGTAATTCGAAAGGCTAGCTTAATTCTTAATCCTCGTAATATTAGCACCTAAAGCCTTCAATCTACCATCAATATTCTGGTATCCTCTATCTATCTGATTGACATTATGAATGACACTTTTTCCCTTAGCAGAAAGTGCTGCAATGAGAAGGGAAACTCCAGCCCGAATATCTGGCGATGTCATATTGATTCCTTTTAATTGATGTTCTCTATTCAAACCAATAACTGTAGCACGATGCGGATCACAGAGGATAATCTGAGCACCCATATCTATCAATTTATCCACAAAGAAAAGGCGACTCTCGAACATTTTCTGATGAATCAATACGCTGCCTTTTGCTTGGATAGACATCACTAATACCACACTCATCAAATCGGGAGAAAAGCCTGGCCAAGGTGCATCATAAACGGTCATGATAGAACCATCTATGAAGGATTGGATTTCATAATCCTGTGGCGGAATGTGTATATCATCCCCTTTTATATTGATTTCAAGACCAAATCTTCTAAAAACAGGGATAATATTCCCTAGCTCCTTGACTTGACAATCCTTGATCGTAATATCAGATTTCGTGATCGCAGCCAAAGCGATAAAACTACCTATTTCAATCATATCTGGAAGGATGCGATGTGTTGCTCCTCCTAGTTTTTCAACTCCTTCTATCACTAATAAATTAGAACCAATACCTGCTATTTTAGCTCCCATCTGAACGAGCATCTTACAAAGTTGCTGTACATAAGGTTCGCAGGCAGCATTATAAATTCTAGTCGTTCCTGTTGCCATCACAGCAGCCATCACGATATTAGCTGTACCAGTAACAGATATTTCATCCATCAGTAAGTCAACGCCTTGTAGTTTTTTGGACTCTACTGAAAATACTTTTTGTTCTTCGTCATATTTGAAATCTGCTCCTAGTTTGATGAATCCGTTGAAGTGAGTATCTAAGTTTCTTCTTCCTATCTTATCGCCTCCAGGTTTAGGTAGCAATGCTTTTCCAAACCTTGTCAACAAAGGACCTACTAACATCACTGAACCACGAATACGTTGAGCATTCTTAACAAAATCAACTGAGTTTAGAAAATCCAAATCCAGTTCATCCGACTGGAAAGTAAAAGTATCTTCAGCTAATTTAGTCACCTTTACACCAAGCCCTTTCAGTAGTTCGATAGATTTTCGAACATCCACAATATCTGGAATATTAGAAATGGTAACAGGTTCGGAACTGAGTAGTGTAACACAAAGCACTTGAAGTGCTTCATTTTTCGCTCCCTGTGGAATGATATTGCCTTTGAGGGATTGCCCTCCTATTACTTCAAAAGAATCAGATGCCATTATAAGATAATTAGATATTAAGATGTAGAGGTTTTGAGATATTAAGATAAAAAACTCATTATCTCAAAATCTCGTCATTTACTTATTTAGGGATAAAAATAAATAACTTATCCCTTAGCTCACAAAATAAGCATAGTAAAATTAAAATGGCTTCCAAAATGAAAACAATTCACATTTGGAAGCCATTTTAATTAACTCAATGAGGAAATTATTTATCTCCTGCGATTAGTTCTATTATTATCCTTTCTTCCGTAGTTATTAGAGTTACTTTTTCTACTTCGATTATTATCTCTTCTACCATAGCTATTGCTATATCCGCTGTTACTATTGGTACTTCTCTTTTTCATGGTAGAATTAGAAACCTCTATAGGTTCTTCTTCACCCATGATAAGTATGCCATTAGAGATAGTTTTTAGATCTCTTTTGATAACTTCATCACTTACATTCAATTCTTTATGCCAATTACGATATGCCATTTTCATATAGCCTGCTATCGTTTTTATGAATCCATTTCTTACAGAGCCATCTTCCATTGCGGCAGCCTTAGCTATCATTGTTCGGACGTTTTTTCCGTAATGTCTGTATTTATTGATCTCTTCTGGATAATTAATTGTTTCAGGTGTTTTAGAAACAACTTCAGGAGATAATCCTTCTGGATAATCTATATCTAGATCTTTTTGTGCTATTCTGATGACATGCTGCCAAAGCTTTATCTTGGAATCTTCTACATTCCTACTTTGGGGGTGCATTTGTTGCATGAGGTTAATTAGGCGTTCTATATAACGTTGACGCTCCTCTCTGTCTTCTATATTTAAGCCATTTCTGATAAGCCCCTGCATATTTCTTCCATATTCAGGGATAACCAAAAGCTCTTTCTGGGAGTTGTACTCCATAATTTAATAATCTATATTGTAATAAAAAATTATTCTACTGTTACCGATTTAGCCAAATTCCTTGGTTGATCTACATTGCATCCTCTCATTACGGCAATATGATAGGACATGAGTTGTAATGGAATAACAGATAAAAGTGGTGTAAAAGGTTCTAAGGTAGCAGGAATTTCTATGACATGATCCGCCAATGCTGCTATCTGCTTATCTCCTTCATTTACTATAGCAATAACCACACCTTTCCTAGCCTTTACTTCTTGTACGTTACTAACAATTTTTTCGTGGGCACTTATATTGGTAGCAATAACAACTACAGGCATATTTTCATCTATCAAAGCTATAGGTCCATGCTTCATTTCTGCAGCAGGATATCCTTCTGCATGGATATATGATATTTCTTTCAGCTTCAATGCTCCTTCTAATGCTACGGGGAAATTATATCCTCTTCCTAGATAAAGTGCATTATTGGCATCCTTAAATTTTTCTGAAATGCGTTTCACTTCTGCATCACAAGATAATGCCTTTTTTACTTTCTGAGGTAAATTACTTAATTCAGAAATGTATTCGTGGTATTTAACCTTTGAAATCGTACCTTTTTCATGGGCGATATTCAATGCCATGAGGGTAAGTAAGGTCACTTGACCAGTAAACGCTTTAGTAGATGCCACACCAATTTCTGGTCCAGCATGAATATATGAGCCTGCGTCAGTTACTCTAGCAATAGAAGATCCTACCACATTTACTATTCCATATGTCAATGCTCCTTTACTCTTCGCTAGTTCTAATGCCGCTAAAGTATCTGCTGTTTCTCCAGATTGTGATATCGCTATTACGATATCCTTTTCTGAAATAACTGGATTCCTATATCTAAATTCTGATGCGTATTCTACTTCTACAGAAATTCTGGCTAGATCTTCTATTAGGTATTCAGCTATCAAGCCAGAATGCCAAGAAGTACCACAGGCAACGATAATAATTCGATCCGCATTGCAGATTCTATTTTTATGTTGCAATATGCCTCCTAGATGAATCCAACCTTCTTCTACATTTAAACGTCCCCTCATACATTCTTCTATGGATTTGGGTTGTTCAAAAATCTCTTTTAGCATGAAATAGTCATAGCCGCCTTTTTCTAAAGCTTCTATTTTCAAATCTACTTCTTGGATAAATGGCATTTTATCAATATTATTGATATCCATAATCCTTAATCCCGTTTCTCTTTCTATTACAGCAATTTCATGGTCATCCAGATAGACTACCTGATTCGTATATTCTATGATTGGAGTAGCATCCGAAGCAACAAAATATTCATCTTTTCCTATTCCTACCACTAAAGGACTGGACTTCCTTGCTGCTACCATTTTATTAGGATCTAGCCGATCCAAAACTACGATAGCATAAGCTCCTACTACTTCATTCAGTGCTAATCTGACTGCTTCTTCTATAGGTAAATCGCCTTTTTCTTGTATTTCTTCTATCAAGTGGATCAGAACTTCTGTATCTGTATCACTTTTAAAAGTGTGTCCTTTATCAATCAACCACTGTTTAATAGAATCATAATTTTCAATGATTCCATTGTGTATGATAACTAAACGTTCATTTCCAGAAAGATGTGGATGGGAATTATTATCATTAGGCTCACCATGAGTTGCCCATCTGGTATGCCCTATACCCAGAGAACCCATCGTATTACTTTCAGCAACGAATTCTACTAAGTCATTGACCTTTCCTTTTTTCTTGTATACATTCAGCTCGCCATTAAGAAGCGCAACTCCTGCACTATCATATCCCCTATACTCTAGTCGCCTCAATCCTTTTATTAAAACAGGATAAGCATCCTTACTTCCTATATAACCAACGATTCCACACATATGTTGTTGAGTCTTTATTTTAAATGTACTGATTCGACTTCATATTCCTTTTGTGTTAGGATGATAAAGGCAGCACCATTATATTGACAAGTAAAATACCCGCAGACGATAAGGGAAGCATCTGATACTAATTTGAATCATAATTGTCGCATATAATTCCAAGAATTTGAGCGATTACGTCATTTGAAATACTATGGCTCTATTCCTTTGTGTAACAACTACAGCTATGGCTGCATTTTTTGCCTAATTACTAATTCTTAGACAAATACGATATTATAAATTCAATTTGGTATAACAAGTAAATCCTATGTTTTAAGTAAGATTCAATAAAGCATCTTACTTAAAACATAGGGTTTTAAAATTCCTTCTAGAAAAAATTCCTAATCCTTATTGTTGAGTGTATATCAAATCTAGCTTAGCAGGATATTGTGAATGATCTCCTCCATACATTACGCCTCTTGAAGCATATTGGTTTTTCAAGTATACCTGCATATATAAAGAATTACTTTCAGCAGTATTACTTAAACAACCTGTCTGAAAACCGTCTACATCTGTACATTCGATAATCTCCTGTAGATAATTAGAAATATTCATTTTATATTTCTGTACAAAAACACCATTTTCATCTTCTGTAGTGGCATTTCCTCCAAAAGCATTCACGTTTCCAGTAGCTATAGCAGAAGTTACATCATCTATAAAATAATAATTCCCATCAGCGGAAAGATAAGCCAACACTACTCTTACAGGAGGAGCGTAAAAAATCGTATCATCTCCAGGAAGATAAGCCATCGTAAACTCTAGATCTGCTTTATTTACAATGACCTCTTCTAGTGTATTTATATACGGGAAGTCTATTTTAACATTTGTTCCAGACATTCCTTGACAAAATACTAAGCTATCACTCATTTCTTGATTATCAATGAATGGTTCTATTATAGAGCCTGTATAGTCGTGTTCAAATTCATTATATTTCACACTTAGTCCTCCTATAGTGTAAGTGAATGTGAACTCTACTTCATCTACAGTATAATACAACCTCATATATGACAAAGCGGATTGCAAATTAAACCCTAAGATATTGGCATTATCTACAGTAGATGCCACCTTAATTCCATTAAAAACCGCTTGAAAGTTCTCTGAATTAGCATAAGTAGTAGAATCGTAGTTCATTAACTCTGTAGCTAAATCTTCACTAAGAGGAATTCTAATATGTGGTGCTAAAAGAGTCGTATCCTCATCAGTAATACTAGTTACACTTGTTCTTGGGTGAGGAAGAAAATCTACAAGTCCACCAATAGAAGTTGGATCAACTCCAAAGTTCTCATTAGAATAATAAAATTCCACATCACCATCCATAGGTTCTATTAAACGCCCCACATCTAAGGTTTGTGAAATAAGTGTATCTCCATATGTTCTTAATGAATCATATGCCAATGAAAGCACCAATGAATCAAAAGTCGCTCCTTCGAATCTATCTCCTGCTACCACACTAGTTGAGTTGAGCAAAAAATCGATATACACGGATGCTTTATATGAACCAAATACAAGTTCGTCTATATTACCACACAAATAAGAGCCTGGTTGGTTGGCTATATTATTAGTATATGTAAAAATAGACTCCTGTGTCGTATTAAGCGTAGTTACAGTAATGGTATCTGTAAACTTGATGTCAGAAAATTCGCTCTCTACTAATTCTGATCCGATATTATTTGGATCATTACATGCTATGGTTGCAATGTATAACATTACAAGCCAAAAAAAACTGCGTCTGAAATTCGTCATTCTAGTACTAAATTACTCTTCTACTTTTTCCTCTAATAAGGAATTATAGAATTCCATGTATCCTTCTAGTAAGTTTTCTTCACCACTAAAGTTCAAAAACGGGGTTTCTGATTTCTCTATGAATTCAGCAAGATCTTCATCGATGCTTTCGCTTCCTTGAATAACTGCATCTGAGAATGAGATAGCTCCCTTATGTAGGGCAATTCCGTTATCGTCACTATAAACGGAAAGCTTCTCACTAGACATATCATTGATAGATGCTTTGGAAACGAACTCTTCACTAAATGTATTGCCTAATGAATAATCATAAGCGGAATAAACGATCTTAGAGTCTTGAAATAATGGCTCATGCTGGTATGCTGTCTTCAAATAAGCAGGTACCAAACTAGTCATCCATCCATGACAGTGAATAATGTCTGGTGGCCATCCAAATTTCTTAACAGTTTCAAGTACTCCTTTACAGAAGAATATCATCCTGTCTTCGTTATCTTCGAATGCTTTACCTTCACTATCCTCAAATACTGATTTCCTCTTGAAGAAATCTTCATTATCTAAGAAATAAACCTGCATTCTAGCTTGTGGCAAGGATGCAACTTTTATGATTAAAGGATAATCATCATCATTAACGATAATGTTCATTCCTGATAATCTAACCACCTCGTGTAGTCTGTGCCTACGCTCATTGATGACTCCGTAGCGAGGCATCAAGACACGTATTTCCATACCATTTTTTTGTATATGCTGAGGTAGTTTGTTTGCTATTTCCGATATCTCCGAAAGAGCCGTATATGGCTTCATCTCTTGTGTTACAATCAAGACACGTTTCTTACTCATACAATCCAGTCTTTATTTCAATCTCTCTATATGTACTCTCAAAAATCATTGATAACAATACAAACTTCTTACACCTAGTACATATAATACCAAAAAGGTTTGCAAATATAAGGAAAAAAGAGGAGTTTAATCTCTTGAACGTAAATCTTCATCAACTTATATAAGATATTAGCATGGATTTAGACAAAATAAAGGTGGTTTTGAGTCAAGATCCTGTACTGGATCTGGTTATAAAAGAAATAAGGCTTGATCCCAAAATAGAGGAGAACCCTAATGTTTATACTGCTTTAATCCGATCTATTCTATGGCAGCAACTTTCTGTAAAGGCAGCAACGACGATACACCAACGATTTCTGACCTTATTCGAAGATGGATATCCAGACAAAAAAGGCTTATTAAAAATAGATATAGAAAGGCTTAGAGCGAAAGGATTATCTAGACAGCAAGCTAGTTATATCAAAAATATCGCTACTTATTTTTTGGAAAAAAATTCAAGAACTTGACTGGTCTAATATTTCTAATGAGGAAATTATCAAAAAATTGACATCCATAAAAGGTGTAGGTGTATGGACAGTAGAAATGATATTAATGTTCTCTCTCAATCGCCCCGATATTTTTCCAAAAGGGGATTTAGGTATCCAAAATGGAATGAAACAACTTTACCAATTGGAAAATTTAGAAAAGAAAACATTATTGAAAGAAATGGGTAAAATAGCAGAACAATGGAAACCTTATCGAACCTTTGCTTCGAAATATATCTGGGCTGCCAAAGACCAACTCTAACGGAACACCAATAATCGCTGACTATCGAAACGCAAAAGCACTGCTATCATGATGGTAAATGATAGTAAAGAAGATCCTCCAGAACTCATTAATGGCAATGGTATTCCTATTACAGGCATGAGTCCCATTGTCATACCTATATTGACTAAAAGGTGAAAGGATATGATTCCTGCCACACCATAAGCATATATTCTGGTAAATTTGGAGCGTTGTCGCTCTGCTATAAAAGTAAGTCTTAGTAATAATCCCATATAAAGAAGGATAACAAACAAAGCTCCAATGAAACCTTGTTCTTCTCCAACTACTGTAAAAATAAAATCAGTATGTTGCTCAGGAACGTGATCTCCCTGTGTCATTTCCCCTTGCTTATGTCCCTTGCCCCATAATCCTCCAGAGCCTATCGCTAATTTGGATTGTCTGAGATTATAGTAAGAACCTCTTTTGTCTGCTTTTTCTGGCATGAGCCATACATTGATTCTATCTTGTTGGTGTGGTTCTAATATTTCATTGAAAAGATAATTGACAGAGAAGGAAAATGCTGACATGGTGATTACTACAAGAAGTAAAAAGGTAGTGACTTCTTTTTTCCCCTTAGCAAAGTTCATGATGAATGTACTCAAAAGAAATAGAGACACCCCTCCTACCACGTATAAAGGAAGCACTTGGTAAAACCATAAAGAAGTACCTAACACAAGAATATATGCAAGAATCCAGTAGTTCTGTTCCTTGAAATTCATGATAGAAACTATACTCACCACTAGTAACAGCATGATGATAACCGCAATCGGATTATACATAAGGCTACAAACAAATAAAACGACAAAAACAATCCCTAAAATATACAATATTGAATGAAGTCCTTCCCTGAATAATGGAATCATCAACGCGAAGAAAACCAATGCAGAACCTGGATCGCCTTGAATGACAATCAATATGGCTGGAAAAAGGAAAATAGAAATCGCAATGATGACATTATGTGTATTCTTCATGGATATATTGGCACCACTGAGATAGGTGGCTAATGCGATGCAGGTCGCAAACTTTGCAAATTCGGAAGGTTGGAGTTTTAATCCTCCAGGAAATTCAAACCACGACATGGCTCCATTCGTAGCTGCTCCATATGTCATTACGCCTATGAGGAGCAATATGATTACTCCATAAATGAGGTAAGATATGGTTTTGAAAAACTGGGGTTCTATCAAAAGTATGGCTAAACCAACTGCCCCCGAAACAAAAATAAATAGTAATTGCTTACCTCCTCTCGTAGCAAAATCAAAGGGACCAGTAGGCTCTTGAGGATCGTAACCAGCAGCGTAAACCATCAGCCAACCAGTAATGGCTAGCATTAAGTATAATCCAACTGTAATCCAGTCAATATCCAGTATAGAAAATGTCCGCCTACTCAATGTCTGTTTTATTTTCTACCATCATTTCCTTCAATATGCCTTCCTTCATGGCATAGGCGGAAACGACGATGTCTGTTATTTGTGCTTTCTCAATGACAAAACGAATCAGTTCAAGTGCCACTACTATCATGTCTGCTCTAGTGTCTGGTATGTCATCATTTCCACATCGTTCCTCTAAAGTCGTATGAATTAATTTACTATACAAGGGGAAAAATGTTTCTATGTACAACTCAGTGCTTTTTTCCGTTTTTTTCCGCTGTTCCATCATGATTTCTAGCACATCGAAGGTTCCTGAAGCACCTACGAGTATTTTTCCATTATATTTTTTCACAGCTTCAAAAAAAGGATTTAATTCCTTTTCTAAAAAGTTAGTCAGCTTTTTCAACTCTTTTTCGTCTATAGGATTACTATGATGAAACTCTTTAAACAATACTGCAACACCTATTGGAAAGCTTTCGCTCCAGTATACTTTATCATTATCAGCGATAATGAATTCTACACTCCCTCCTCCTATATCTATAATAACAAAGCGTTCTTCTTGTGGCATGATAGCCTGAATAACGCCTTGATGTACCAATCTAGCTTCTTCCTTTCCTGAAATAATATCTATTTCTAATCCGAGTTCATCCTTGATTTTTCTTGCAAAATCATTTCCATTGGAAGCAGTCCTTAATGCAGCAGTTCCAAAAGCACGGACATCAGTAATAGCAAATTCATCTAATATTCCTTTGAATGTTGTCAATGCATCAACGCCTCTTTTGAATGCTCCTTCGCCTATCTTTCCTATTCCGTCTTCTGCTAGTTTTACATAGATACGCTGCTTATGCAATCGTCGAACTTCTTCATCTGGCAATAATTCTATCGCCAACAAATGAAAAGTATTCGTGCCTAAATCTATGACTGCATATCTATTATTATCTGACATTACTGAGGGCTTGTGCTGACTTGTGCCAGAATCCTCTTGAAGAAAGAAACGCCATCGTTATTCATCGCATTGATATATTTGGGTTGGCTATTTTCATAAAAAATATAATATGCACAACCTTCGTCAAGAAACACACCTATATGAGCGGTTTGTTCTCCCTGATTTTTCACGAATAAGTAACTTATCTCTGTACAAGGCGTTTTTTCTACTGTCTGTGGAGTTATACTCGCCATTAAACTCTTGGCATTATTACCTGGAGCATTCATGCTGAAACTTTTTTCCAAAAACTGAATATCCAATTCATCTGTAGTTTGAAGGAGTGCTTGCAATTCTGCGACTGGCATTGGACCTAATGTAGGCGTGATAACTTCAGGTGTTTGTGTCGCAGTTTGGCAACCCATCAACACCAATACGGATAGTATGGTAATTAATATTCTCATGGTCTCTTTTTTAAAATAAATATTCCACTCTGAATGTCAGTAAATGTCCTACAAGTGCATCTTTATTGACATCTTTTTTCACAGAATTCACAAAAGAACGACTATATCTCAAGGTAACACCCCAATTTTCTAAAAATACGTATGTTGCTCCTAATAGAACATTCATGTCATCTTTTCTAAAATCACTTTCTACGTAATTCGTCGTGAGGATTTCTGTAGATGCTGAAATTAGTCTCCCATAAGATACTCCTGCATGAAAATCGATATTCCATTCCTTATAACTTACGATTAAAGGAATTTCGATATAATTCATTTTTACCTTAAACTGAGTATTCGTAGAAGAGGCGAAATTTAAATCCTCGCTACTTCCTTTCATACTAAACAGCATTTCTACTCCTAATCCTACTTTAGGCTTGGATGGAAGTAAATATTTCACTTTCAGACCTGCATGAAGCCCTAGTTTGCTATAGCCCCTAAAATTGTCGCCATCTAGTTGACTAGCATTGAAACCTACTACAATTCCTGCTTTGAATAATCTCCCACTATCGTCATCCTGTGCGAAGGAAATGAGAGAAAAAAAAGATAATATTAATACAAATTGCCACTTCATTTTTCTTATTTAATAAAAAAGGAGAACTTAACGTTCTTTAATTGAAACGAATTCAATAACATGAGCCATTATGCTTGTTCTTTTTCCTTCTAAAAAACACAAAAAATAGTTCCGTAGCTACGGCTGTGCAACTATTTTTTGTGTTTTTTAGAAGAAAAAATTACTACCCATTCTGGCTCAATTTATTAAATACGTTTCACTAATTGATGATGTTGTTGTTTGAAAATTATTTAAAGCATTTCCAACAACTTCTATTATTAATCACGAATATAATACTAAAGGAAGTGAAATACACCAACCATAACTTGAAAAAAATCCAAGGATTACTAGAAGAGCTAGGATACGTAGTGAGATATGAGAAGGGGAACTTCCAATCTGGCTATTGTATTGTAGAAAATAGAAATATAATTATTGTCAATAAATTCTTTGATATAGAAGGGAGAATCAATGTATTACTAGATATTCTATCCAATGTAGGAGTGGATGAAAGTACGCTTACAGAAGGCTCTGCCAAGCTTTTCCAAAAACTTATCACGAAGTCCGATACATCTACAAAAGAGGAAAAAGAAGAAGAAAAATAGTGAAAATAACTTTATTAGGTACAGGAACATCACAAGGAATTCCAATCATAGGCTGCGAATGCGAAACTTGTCTATCTCAGAATTCTAAAGATAAAAGGCTGCGTACGGCTTGTTTGGTTGAAATTAATGACAAAAGAATCGTCATTGATATAGGTCCAGATTTTAGGCAGCAAATGCTAGCTGTTGGAGGAAAAGAAGTGCATGCTATCCTCATTTCTCATGAACACAATGATCACGTAGCTGGACTGGATGATGTTCGTCCGTTCAATTTCAAGTATATGAAAGATATGCCTGTCTATGCTTTAGATAGAGTGGCAAAACATATTAAAAACCGATTTGATTATATTTTTAAAGTAAAACCTTACTCTAGTGCTCCACGAGTAAAACTCATCACAATAGATGGTAACACTCCTATTGAAATAGAGGGTATTCCCATTGTTCCAATTCATATTCTACATGGGGAATTACCTATACTAGGTTATAGAATTGGGAATTTTGCTTACCTCACAGATGTGAAAAGTATTCCTGAAGAGGAATTTAAAAAATTAAAGAACCTTGACATTCTTATATTGAGTGCATTGAGAAAAGAAGTACACCTTACGCATCTTACTTTGGATGAAGCGATAGCATTGTCTAAAAAAATAGCTGCTAAACAAACTTACTTCACCCATCTTAGTCACCTGATGGGTCCGCATGAAGAAATAGAACAGCTACTTCCTCAAGGTATTTCGGCAGGATATGATGGATTGAGTAAGAATATTGAGATGTAAAAGTTTGATTTTTCAGTTATCTAATATATTCTCGTTTTCTTTATCTTGCTTTTTTGCTACGAAAAAAATAACTATTCCAGCTATTAAAGCTCCTATTATTATTACAATCGCAAAAAGTAATATTGATAACATAATCTATAAATTTTATTGGTGAAGGAAATTAAGATAACCGTGTAATAATACCAATCTACATCTGAAATCTGCATTAAATTTAGATTCCAAAAATAGATTGATATAAGATGTCTCTGATAATTGAATTTCATCTCAAAATCTTGCTATCTATTTTATACCTTGATACATTTTAGCATAATCCTTGGCAAAATACGTCAAAATTACTTGAGCACCAGCTCTATGGATGCTTAATAGTGTTTCTGGCATTGCCTTTTCATAGTCCAACCATCCATTTTGGCAGGCAGCTATCAGCATGGCACATTCTCCACTGACATGATAAGCCGCTATTGGTACATCAAAATTATCATTGAGTAAACTAATGATATCTAAGTAATTTAATGCAGGCTTAACCATCATAAAATCTGCTCCTTCTTCATAATCTAGCATGGCTTCACGTAGTGCTTCTTTCTTATTAGCAGGATCCATCTGGTAAGTCTTCTTATCCTTTGGTATGTCATCCGATTCTGTGGGAGCAGAGTCCAAAGCATCTCTGAATGGACCATAAAAAGCACTAGCATATTTGGCTGTATAAGCCATGATTCCTGTATCTGTATACCCTTCTGCGTCAAGCGAAGTCCTAATATATCCTATTCTTCCATCCATCATATCAGAAGGTCCTAATATGTCAAAGCCTGCCTGTGCTTGTGCTACTGACATTTTTCCAAGAATAGTCAATGTTTCGTCATTAAGAATCTTTCCTCCTTGTACTAATCCATCATGACCATCTACATTATAAGGATCCATAGCTACATCAGAAATAAGGCAAACCTGAGGAAAACGTTTTTTGATTTCTGAAGCTGCAATGAGGTAGAAATTGTCAGAAGCATAACTGTAAGTAGCTACTTTATCTTTGTGTTGTTGTGGAATGGCAGGAAAAAGAATAAAACTCTTTAACCCTAATTTTAAACAAGATTCAATTTCTCCAAATAATAAGTCCAATGACCATCTATAATTACCTGGAAGTGAAGCAACTTCTGCTTTGATTCCTTTTCCATCTACTAGAAATAAAGGATAGATTAATTGTTCTGGTACAAGATGAGTTTCTCTTAATAAAGCTCTTGTGGCCTTAGATTTTCTATTTCTTCTTGGGCGAATTAGCATATAAATAGTGGTATTGTGATATATTGATATTGGATATAATGATATTGTAGTAGAGGTTATTCTATCTTTTTTTCTGGTTCTGGAACAGGATCAAATGAATCATGCTTCGACCATGGGTGGCAACGTAAAACTCTTCTTGTTCCCATCCATGTACCTTTGAAAATTCCCCATTTGAGTATAGCTTGCATCATATACATGGAGCATGATGGTTGATACCTACAAGCTGGAGGCGTTAATGGAGAAATGAATATCCTATAAAAAATGATAGGTAGGACATATATTTTTTTGATAATAGTGTATAATTGATTCATGATAAGTATTTCGATACTACTACTTTAGGAATAGGAAAAACATAACCTACTCCCTAAATACAACATCTGATATAAAAATAGGTTCTATCAAGCATATTGCCTAATAGAACCCATTGTATATCATGATAAATCAAATATTGGTATTACAATTTTTGCTTTATTTCTATGATTTCATATCCTTCGATAATATCGCCTTCCTTGATGTCATTATAGCCTTTTATAGTAAGACCACATTCCATATTCTTTGCCACATCCTTCGCATCGTCCTTGAATCGCTTCAATGAGCCTAGCTCTCCTATCTTATTCTCTTTGGTAGGATAGATAACGACGCCATCTCTAATGAGGCGGATTTTAGAATTCCTAGCAATCTTACCACTATTTACATAACAACCAGCAATTGTACCTACTCTGTTGATCTTATATACTTCCCTTACTTCTACTTCGCAAATGATCTTTTCTTCCTCTGTAGGTTCTAGCATTCCTTCTATCGCTGCACGAACTTCTTCTATTGCTTGATAGATGATGGAGTACATCTTGACTTGTACACCCTCTTTTTCTGCTAGTCTTCTAGCTCCTGCAGATGGACGTACTTGGAAACCGATAACGATAGCATCAGATGCTGCTGCAAGCATAATATCTGACTCGATAATCTGTCCTACGCCTTTATGAATCACATTAATCTGTACAGTCTCATGTGATTGTTTCAATAAGGAATCAGAAAGTGCTTCTACAGAACCATCCACATCACCTTTCACAATTAGGTTCAATTCTTTAAATGAACCTAATGCAAGACGACGACCTAAATCACCTAAACTTACACGTCTAGTTGTTCTGTTGGCCTGTTCTCTTGCTAAGATAGCACGTTTCTGTGCTACAGCACGAGCTTCCTGTTCTGATTCTGTTTCTTTGAATTTCTCACCTGCTTGAGGTGCTCCACTCAACCCTAGTACAAGTACTGGAGTTGAAGGACCTGCGACTTTAATACGTTGACCTTTTTCATTGAACATCGCCTTTACCTTTCCAGAGTGTTCTCCAGAAACGATAGGATCACCTATATTCAATGTACCCGTTTGGATAAGGGCCTTAGTTACATATCCTTTTCCTTTATCCAATGATGCTTCAAGAATAACTCCTTGTGCTGCACGTTTTGGATTGGCTTTGAGTTCTAATAATTCTGCTTCAAGCAAAATCTTTTCTAGTAACTCTTCTATGTTCGTACCGTGTTTAGCAGAAATATCTTGGGACTGGTATTTCCCTCCCCAATCTTCCACTTGCAAATTCATACCCGCAAGCTCGCCTTTGATACGTTCAGGATCTGCGCCTGGTTTATCTATCTTATTAATAGCAAAAATCATAGGAACATCAGCCGCTTGAGCGTGACTAATGGCCTCCTTTGTCTGTGGCATGATTCTATCATCAGCTGAGATGATAATGATCGCAACATCTGTCACCTTGGCACCCCTTGCACGCATAGCAGTAAAGGCTTCGTGACCTGGTGTATCTAGGAACGTTACTTTCTTCCTATCCTCTCCCACATAAACCTCATATGCACCAATATGCTGAGTGATACCACCTGCCTCACTATCTGCTACATTTGCCTTACGAACATAATCCAGTAGAGATGTTTTACCATGATCCACGTGTCCCATTACGGTGACAATAGGAGCTCTTGATACTAAATCAGCAGGATCATCTACGATTGCCTCCTCTTCTTCCATCGCATCTTCAGCATCTACGAATATTACTTCGTGTCCGAATTCACTAGCAACGACATCTATAATATCAGCTTCAAGACGTTGATTCAAGGTAACGAAATAACCTAAATTCATACAGGACATGATAACCTGTGTAGGATTTACGTCCATCAAATTGGCAATTTCAGAAACAGAAATAAATTCTGTAACCTGTAATCTTTCGTCCTTAGTTTCTACTTCTTTCTGTTCTCTGACTTCCTTCTTCTTGGCACGATTATCACGTCTGGTTTTTTGACGTTTGTTACCTCCACCAGAAAGGCGAGCTTTTGTAGCCTTGATTCTGTCTTCAATCTGCTTTTTTGAAACTTCTGTAACCTCGTCTTCCTTCTTTCCTCCTCTTGCTCCTCTTCTACCTCTTGCAGGAGTAACCGTACGCTTACTACCTTCAATTGTTTTTTTGGCAACTACTTTTCTAGTTCTTACTCTAGTCTTTTTCTTAGCAGTACCATCATCTTTCTTCTTATTCTTATCCGATCCACCACTACCTGAACCTTGAGTTTTCTTATCTCCTGATCTATTATTAGAAGATCTGTCGTCCCTCTTTTTCTTTGGTTTTGGTTTTGGAGAAAATTTAGATAGATTGATCTTCCCTTTGATTTTCAATCCTTCTAACTGAGGAGTTTTAGCTCTAAATGATTTATTGGCTTCAGGTTCAGGGCTAGCAGTTTCATCAGGAACTTCCGTTTTCGCAGGAGTTTCTCCTTTGACTTCCTTGGCTTTAGAACTTTTCTCTTTTTTCTCTATTGTAGGAACTACCTTCTTTTCTTCTGCCTTCGCTTTAGATTTAGGTTCTGCCTTCTTTACCTCTGGAGTTTTCACCTTTGATTCTACTACTGGAGGAGCAGGAATTCCCTTTTTCTCTTCTTTCTTTTCCTCCACTTTAGCTTTAGGTTTTTCAACCTTTACTTCTGGAGTTTTTACCTTTACTTCTACAACTGGAGGAGTAGAGATTTCCTTTTTCTCTTCTTTTGGTTTTTCCACCTTAGATTTCACTACGGGAGTTTCAACCTTCTTTTCTATAACTGGAGGAACTATTTCCTTTACTTCTTTCTTAGGCTTTTTCTTACCTACATTATCTAGGTTAATCTTGCCCAATACCTTAAGTCCACCTCTTTTTTCTACCTTAGGTTTTTCCATTACCTTTTCCTCTTCAACCACTGATGGCGGAGTAGGTGTAACGACGACTACAGGTTCTTCTTTAGCTACTACTGGAGGTGGTGGCGTAGAAATAATCGGTGGTGGCATCTTAGGGGTGGCTTTTGGTAAACCAAAAGTCAACTTAGGTTCTTTCTTTTGAGGAGAATTGAATCTGATATTCAGCTTATCTGCCTTTTCCTTGATACTGATGGACGCTCGAAACTCTTCGACAAGAGCTTTTTCCATCTCATCAGATACCTTGGCAGTGGGTTTGT
Organism: Maribacter sp.; assembly: GCA_051275765.1. Classification (GTDB taxonomy): domain Bacteria; phylum Bacteroidota; class Bacteroidia; order Chitinophagales; family Saprospiraceae; genus JAHDCE01. The sequence goes on from JBNMOV010000011.1 coordinate 20,368, forward strand.
TTTCTAGATCAAACCCATTCTTGCTGAGGAATTCCACAATGGTGGAAGTTCCTACATTCAACTCTTTTGCTATTTTAACTAAACGTTTCGCCATGCTCTCCTTACAGTCCCTATACGGGCTTTTAAAAATTTCGTATACAAAGTTAGTTATTCCAACCACAAAGGTTGAAAAACAATTCCACAAGGACTGATAAAGTCTAAAAATTGATTAAAAAATAATCAATAACCGACGATTCTTTACTAAAAACTGATATTCAACTACGAATCTTTGAATTCATCTTCTAGTATTTTTAGTACATCCTTAATTGTCTCTTCTTCTAAATCAGTACGACGTAATAATTCCTCGACACTGAGTTCCAATACGCTCTTCGCTGTATCGCAACCTATATTTTTGAGTGAATCAATGATCCATCCTTCTAGTTCATCAGAGAATTCATCTAAATTCACATCTACTTCATACTCTTCAGTATCTCTGTATACATCTATCTCATAACCAGTAATTTCACTTGCCAATTTGATATTTGTTCCTTTTTTACCAATAGCCAAGGATACTTGGTCTGGCTTAAGGAATACAGATGCTCTTTTGTTTTCTTCGTCGAGCTCGATACTAGTTACTCTAGCTGGAGTCAATGCACGTTGGATAAAGAGTGAAGTATTATTAGTAAAATTAATAATATCAATATTCTCATTCTTCAACTCACGTACGATTCCATGTATTCTAGAACCTTTCATACCTACACATGCTCCTACTGGATCAATACGATCATCATAGGACTCTACTGCTACTTTGGCACGTTCTCCAGGAAGTCTCACAATCCTCTGAACAGTAATTAAACCGTCTTCGATTTCAGGAACTTCTTGTTCTAATAATTTCTCTAAGAACATGCCACTGGTTCTGGACACAATCACTACAGGATTATTATTATACATGTCAACTTCCTTGATCACTGCTTTCAGCATATCTCCTTTGCGGTAGAAGTCTCCACGAATCATTTCACGCCTAGGCATGACTAATTCATTCCCATTGGCATCATCGACTACTAATATCTCACGCTTCAATACTTGGTGTACTTCCGCTGTGATAATATCACCGACTCTCTCCATGTACAACTTACGAACCTGTTCTTTCTCTAATTCCATGATACGAGAAATCAGCGTCTGTCTTGCTGCCATTATTGCTCTACGTCCGAAATCTTCCAAACCTAATTGTTGGTAGAATTCTTCTCCTATGTCGTAATCGTCATCTGCTAGATGTGCCTCAGAAATTGAAATCTGACTACGTTCATCAGTTACTTCACCATCCGGGACAATCTCTCTTACACGCCATAATTCTAAATCTCCTTTCGTAGTATTTACAATGACATCAAAGTTATCATCCGATCCATATTTCTTTTTGATCAATGTACGGAATACGTCCTCCAATACTCGCACCATAGTTGGGCGATCTATATTCTTTCCTTGTTTAAACTCAGAAAAGGTATCTACCAAGTTCATGACGTCATCTGTTTTTATTTGAATGAAACTTTTACCACAGCTTTTTCTATCTCATCAAAAGCCAATTCTTTTTCTATAATATTAACTACGTTCTTCTTTCCAATTTTCTCTTTCACTTCATATTGAATAACGATTCCTTTCTCATCATCTACTTTGGTTAGTGTGCCTTTCTGTCTCACATTTCTGCCCTCTACTTTATAGGTCACTTCCAATATTCTCCCTAGGTTTTTTCTATATTGCCTAACGAGTTTGAGTGGTGTTGTTATTCCTGGAGAAGAAACATCTAAGATGTATTGTTCTCCTAAAAGATCAGCTTCATCAATCTGTGTCTGCAAATAACGATTCAACTTAGATGTCACTCCTAGCGAAATGCCAGCGTCACTATCCACAAAAACCTCCACTTTCTTACTCGCAGGATTATACTTTACTCCTAGTAAGTAGTAATCCGAAAATTCGGGTTCTTCTAGTTTTTCTAAAATGTATTTTTCTATTTGCAATTCAATCATAATGGCGATGCTGAGTTATGATAAAGGTAATATTTGTTATATTTTATCACTCCTTATGAAAAATGGAAGAGGGAACATATTATGTTCCCTCTTCCGAAGTATTCGCAATCATAGTGCAAAGATACGTCAAATGTTTCAAAAAGTAAAGAGTTTGAATGTTTTATGTTGCTAAAGCCTTACTTATGGAACTTCACTTTATAATCAATTAGGCTTTGTTCTACGATTTCTATGGCTTTTTCCTTTTTCTGGAATTTTTCTATAATCACTTCTTTTTTTTCCAATAACTTATAATCCTCAAAGAATCGCCTAAGTTCCTTGAAGAAATGAGCTGGCAGTTCTGATATGTCATTGATGTGGTTGACACTCATGTCATCTAATGCTACTGCGATGATTTTATCGTCTTTTTCTCCTTGATCTATCATTTGCATCACGCCAATAACTTTGGCTCTTACAATACATAATGGCTGAATAACGATGGATGATAAAACCAAAATATCTAAAGGATCATCATCGTCGCAATAACTCTGAGGAATGAATCCATAATTAGCAGGATAATAAACAGAAGAATAAAGTACTCTGTCTAGCATTAATAAACCAGATTCTTTATGGAGTTCGTATTTAGCTCTGGTGTTCTTTGGGATTTCGATAATTGCATTGACGATTTCAGGAGCATTTTCGCCTGTGGTTACATCGTGCCAAGGGTGTTTCATCTTTTAATCTTTTTTCGTGTATTAAGAGAACAGGAGGAATAACAAACTCACCATTTTGCCTACTTTATTAATTACCTATCCCCCTAAATTAATCTTTTTTTATGAAATAGTCTGACGGGTGAGTTATAAACGAGAAAGTAAAAGCTAAATTTCTTTCTACTTAGTTTATAGTGACTAGTCTAACCCTTTTAAGTTATATCTGTTCTTGATCTATAGCTGATTTTACTTTTTGCTTATTAAGTGATTTCACTATCAATCCCTTTTTAGGAGAAAAGATGACAGCTAGTATATATAATATGGTAGAAGTTACGACAATAGCAGGTCCAGGAGTCGTATCTAATATAATGGCAAGATTAACCCCTACTGCTGCTGCTACAAAACCAATGACTCCAGCAAGAACGATGACTTGTTTCAATCTGTCCGACAAAAGCAAGGCTGTAGCTGCTGGTGTAATTAGCATAGCTACAACAAGAATAACGCCCACCATTCTCATAGAAGCCACCACTGCAAATGATAATACCAACATCAATAAATAATGTATGGCATTGGTTCTGATGCCCATCGTTTCTGCAACTATGGGCTGGAATGTAGTGGCAAATAATTGTCTATAAAAAAGAATAACACTTCCTACTACGATAAAGGCAACGATAATGGTAATCCATAAATCCTCATTGGATACACCTAGTATATTACCAAAAAGCATATCTTTCAAATCTAGATGTACGCCATGTCCCTTACTGATCGCAGAAATACCAATGACACCAATGGAAAACATAGTTGTAAAGACAATGCCAATGGCTGCGTCATTTTCTGTCCGTACATTTCTTTGTATCCAAGTAATGAGTATGGCTGCGAGTAAAGCTGCGGCAACTGATCCTAAGAAAAAAGCAATAGATTGATAGTTTTTCAATACTGCTTCACATTCTTCAATACTTAATCCTTCACAAAGAAATACTTGTCCCAATAGATTGATACCAATAAATGCGAAAACAACTCCAGGAAGTACAGCATGAGAGAGTGCGTCCCCAATGAGAGACATATTTCTTAATACAACAAAACAGCCTAGTACGCCACACATGATACCCACTAAGGATGATGCTATCAATGCTCTTGGTGCCCAAGCATTGGTTTGATATACATCTATCAAATATTGGATTTGTTCCATAAAATAAATCTTTTTAGACTAGTCTAAATATATTTTTCAACAAATATAAAAATTATTATTGAGAAAATATTTATTTGAGATGTAACCATTGTAGTATTTCTACGTCAGAATGGTGTGCGAAAAAAAACTGATGGGGAACATATTACAACACCATGAGAATTGGTATCAGTCCAGACAAAGATATTTACTAGATAATTACACTAGTGGACTAACTCATAAATTCCGATACCCCCAAGATTTGTACTTATCAACTTATGCGTCGTTCCAAAAATACTCATTACGCTACGGCGTAACTCCGTTTTTTGTGCCTAACAGAAACTAATAATTACGGCAGCTTAACATACCTTTATTTATGAGTTAGTACACTAGGAATCAGATAGAATAGATATTCAAAAATTCTAATACAGTTTTTACTTATTTATTCTTCCTTTATTTCTCATCATCGTCTTTAATATAGGGAATTAAAGACGATGAAGGAACAAGTCCAAGGTAATGTTTGAAATATCAAAAATCTAATCGTACTATTGTTGGACAATCGTAATGATAGGTGAACAGCATCAAAAAACTTACAGACGAAGAAATACTAACGCTTTATTTGAAGCAACCATCTGATACCTACTTTAAGGTATTGCACGGGAGGTATATCAACAAAGTATATAGTAAGGCTATATCTCTTCTAAAGGATGAGGCTTTAGCACAAGATGCTGTACAGGAAATTTTCTTAAAGATATTTTTGAATCTTTCCAAGTTTACATTCAGATCCAAATTCTCCACATGGATCTATTCCATTACGTATAACTACTGTATCGACTTACTGAGAAAACAAAAGAAGCACAAGAAATTATTCGTGTCTGACAATGACGATCTTTCTAATATGAAAGAGGAGATAGTGGAAGACAAGGAAATCCTAGAAATCGAATTAGATAAACTGGTCAATGTTTTAGAGGAAATTCCTTTAGAAGATAAGACGGTGCTTTTGATGAAATATAAGGATGATATGGGAATCAAGGATATTAGTGGCGTTATAGGAAAATCCGAAAGTGCTATTAAGATGAAAATAAAACGTGCAAAAGCGAAAGCGAAAAAGGCATATCTTAGGTTATACCCGAAAGAAGAATATTAGACATTAGAAATAATATCTAATATATTAAATAGAGAAACATTTTATGGAAAAGGATAATAATTTTAAAAAGGTTTTTGAAAGGGAAGCTCCAGAAGGACTAAAGGATAGTTCTCTAAAGAATGCCCAAGGAAGCGTACATACAGTAAGGTCGTTTTTTGATATTTTGGATTTATATATCTCTAAATTTTTTGGAGCAATCATCCATTCTTTCAAAGACAGCTCAAGTATGAATTATGGTGTTGGAACAGGAATAGGTTTGGATACGGTGAATGATGTTGAAGATGAGGGAAATGAGTTAGAAATTGAGGAAGAAAATAATGA
>JBNMOV010000012.1:0-25253 GCA_051275765.1 Maribacter sp.
AATTCTATTCTTTATTACAGGATGAATTCTACAGAATTGGATGTAATGATGCCAGAACTAGGGCGATCTGTTAATCATGATGAAGGGCTTGCATTGATTTATGAATGGATTTCGCAATTAGAGGGAGAGTGTGAATAAGTAATTCCCTAAAATCATGTTTTGGCAATGGCATAAATATTTGTATCATTACGAATACAAATATTTTCATACTATTTGAATTAGGGAAAAACCAATACTTATGCTGGAATTAGCTGGAATTGTCATATTGGGGATCATTGCTCAATGGGTGGCTTGGCGGACTAAAGTTCCTGCTATACTTCCATTGATAGTCATAGGATTATTAGTAGGGCCACTTTCCACTTTGTGGACAGCTGATGGCACTAAATTGATACAGCCCATTTTTGCTAGTGGAAAAGGCTTGTTTCCTGGAGATATGTTATTCAATTTTGTTTCATTGGCCATAGGTGTTATTCTATTTGAAGGAGGCTTAACTTTGAAACGTGCTGAAATAAAGGACGTAGGCAAAGCCATTCTCAATCTAATATTCATTGGTTCACTCGTAACATTCATTGGTGCGGCTCTAACCACTCATTATTTAATGAATATGACTTGGCAGATGAGCTTTTTGTTTGCTGGTTTAATCATTGTGACGGGACCTACAGTTATTGCACCTATTCTTAGAAATGTACCTCTAAATAGAAACGTAGCGACAGTACTAAAATGGGAAGGAATTCTTATAGATCCTATTGGTGCATTAGTAGCAGTACTGGTTTTTGAATTTATCAATACAGGTGCAGGCGGTGAATTTACTGGTCATGCCCTTACAGAATTTGCGAAGATAGTAGCAGTAGGTTTTACCTATGGTCTTGTGGCAGCATATGGATTGGCGTACATGATTAAAAAAGAATGGATTCCGCATTATCTACTCAATGTATTTACACTAGCCCTTGTCCTTCTCGTATTTGTAGGTTCTAATTTGATTGCTCATGAGTCTGGTTTATTAACAGTAGTTGTCATGGGAATGGTATTGGGAAATCTGGATGTGAAAAACATAAAGGAAATACTCGATTTCAAAGAATCGCTGAGTGTCCTCTTGATTTCAATGCTATTCATTCTGCTTTCTGCCAATATGGATATTCGCCAGTTGGAGATGATCAATGGTAATGCAATCATACTATTTACGATAGTCGTATTTGTGATTCGTCCATTGGGGGTGTTCCTCAGTACGATGAATTCTAATCTAAATTTCAAGGAAAAAATATTTATATCCTGGGTAGGTCCAAGAGGAATCGTAGCGGCAGGTATAGCTTCCTTGTTTGGCTTGAAATTAGTGCATGATGGTGTAGCAGATTCTGAATTAATTACACCATTGGTGTTCATGATTGTATTAGGAACAGTATTGCTGAATGCAACCACTGCACGTATGGTTGCTAAATTACTTGGTGTAACAAGGGAAGAATCAGATGGAATTCTGTTTGTAGGTGCACAAGAAGCTGCTAGGGTAATAGGTACTTATTTAAAAGGACAAGGTCGTCATGTCGTATTAATGGATAGAAATAGGAGCTACGTAGATAAAGCGAAGAAAAAAGGCTTGCTTGCTTTTGAAGGAGATGTTTATACAGATGATCTGAATGATTCCTTTGATATGGTGGATGTAGGCTACCTTTATGCTCTTACACCAAGTGTGGATGTGAATAAAAAAGCTTGTGAAAAATACAGAGATTCTCTTGGAGAAAATGGAACATTCAGACTGTTATCTCCAGAAGAATTAAGAATGGAGAAAAGCGAACGCCCTGCTCAAGGTATATTCTCTTACACAGATGGTTATTTGAATATCAATGAAGTAGCTCGTGATTTTCCTACTGTCCATGAAAGATCTATAGCTTCAAAGAAAGAACTTGGAGAATTTTATGATTATATCAATACTCAAAAAGGAAGCATCGCATTATTTATAAAAGGAGGCGATTCCAAATTGGAGAATATGCCATTGGATATAACAGGTATTGATTATGAAGAAGGAATGCAGTTTGTTTATTTAGGAAAGGAGATTAAGGATGTGTGAGCATATTTTGAAACCATACCTACTAAAAAAGCCCTATTCGTTAAACGAACAGGGCTTTTTTAGTAGGTATGGTTAGAGATCACTTGCAGCCCTATTACCATATTCAAGTAAGGCATTCTTTGCCAATTCCTCCATTTTAGTATGATAAGCAGCACTCTCATGCTTCACTAGAATATTTCCTTTTTCGTCAAGATAAAGTAAGGTAGGATAGTTATTGATACCATATATCGAAGCTAGATTGACACCATTCCCTTTTTCACAATCGACCTTGTAGCTGAGGAAATTTTTATTATAATAATCCGCTAAATTCCTATCTGTAAAGATATCCTCATCCATCATTTTGCAAGGCGTACACCAAGAAGTATAGAAATCTACAAAAATGGGTTTTTTGGCTCTAGCAGCCTTATCTAATACAGCAGAAAGTGTATTGGATTGTTCAAATTTAAACAGCGTTTTTGGTCCAGTTGGCTTAGGTTTACTCGTACTGGTATTCGTGTTTTTAGTCTTGGTAAAAGACTTGCAAGCTGTTCCAAAAAGGCACGAACTTATCAATATATATATCAGCAGTTTTTTCACAATCGTCTGTTTTGGTATAAATAATGAGTTAAGAATAAAAACAAACTATTTACTTATTAATTATTCTGAATCGTTAATTGAATAACGTAAAATCCATAGGAATTGACATATGGAATGATTAAAATAATGATAAAATTGTTAGTCCTCTTATGATTAGATATCCTAATGTGTAGGATTTATATGTAGTCTGTCTTACAAAATTAAGTGATTTCCCTTAACTATATCAAATTTTGGTTTAAATTAATTTTTTTGTCATTTTATAATCTCATTTTACCTGATGAGTAGATGGTTGAAAATGTTTTAATCTACCATATAGTATGATGATTTAAACATGCCATCTAAAAAGGTGTTAACCTTTGTAAATGAATTATTTGAAGTTGTTTTGGACAACTTATTTTTTGAATTTTTAATAAAAAAAGTGTTTATGAAAAAGAATTTACTTATTAAATTGACTTTTATCGCTATTGGAGCATTCGTTTGGATGAGCCATAGTGGAGGTAGGGCTGCTGCCCAAAATCAAGGAAATACTGGAGCACCAGGCGATGCTGCCATCACTTGTGCAACTAGTAATTGCCATGGGAATAGTGCTATATCTGTTAATTTGGATATTACTATTATTGCTTTTGATGGTAGCGAGTTACCAAGGTATTTACCTGGACTTGAACACACGATAAGAGTAACTGTCAATCATACAGGAGGAAATACACCTGCTGCATATGGTTTCCAGTTGGTGGCATTGACTGATTCTGATAATCAAGAGACAGGAAGTTTCTTTGATCCAGCTTCTAATGTTCAGATTGCTACCGCTTCATCCACAGGACGAGAGTATGCAGAACATGATGGCCCTTCTAGTTCCAATACTTTTGAAGTAAAATGGACAGCTCCTCTAGAAGGTAACGGAAATGTTACGCTCTATGCAGCAGGAAATGGTGTAAATGGAAATGGCTCGTCATCTGGTGATGGTGGTAATAGTACTACTCTTAACTTATTTGAAGAGGTACTTTCTGGAAATAACAATCTGGTAGCAGAAAAATGGGGTTTGAATTTATATCCTAATCCTGTGCAGTCTGACATGAACTTGGAGATGGATACTGACTTGGATGGTAATTTTTTAATGACTATTATAGATGTAGCGGGAAGAAGTATTGAATCAAGACAAGTAAATTTTGCTAGTGGTAGATCAACAGTTTCTGTAGCAAGTTTGCCAACAGGTAACTATTCCGTTTTGCTTAGAGGAGAAGCGGAAACAGCCGTTATTAACATGATCAAGTTATAGAAGTAAATATGTTTTAGTATATTTATATGGGGGTTTTGTTTAGAACACAAATCCCCATATTGCTAATAACCAGTATTGTATGTTAAAGAAGATCCTTAAAACAGCAGCAGTTTCATTGCTTTTATTGATTGTAATGGCTGCTATATTTATAGGTATGAATTATCATACAGATATGGATTATGCGGAATTGAAGGGTAAGTACAGTCATGATCATTCCCGCTTTACTGACATTAAGGGAATGCCAGTTCATTATAGTATTGAAGGGAAGGGCAAAAAAAGTTTGTTGCTCCTTCATGGTACTGGCGGTTCTCTCCATGATTGGAATCAATGGATGCCTGCATTTGAAAACGATTTCAAGATAATTCGCTTAGACTTGCCTGGTTTTGGTTTGACAGGTCCTAATCCACAAAATCGTTATGATCGCATCTTTTATCAGGTTTTTCTAGAATCATTCGTGGATAGATTAGGCTTAAGAGATTTTCATATAGCTGGTAATTCCTTTGGTGGATTTTTAGCTTGGAACTATGCCTTGGAAAATCCTAGCAAAGTAGATAAGCTAGTTCTATTAAATGCCAGTGGTTATCCTAGAGGAAATAAAGCTCTACCATTAGGTTTTCGATTAGCTCAGAATGAAAGCCTAGCTCCGATCATGAATAAAATCACTCCTCGCTCCTTAATAAGAAAAACGATCTTGGACGCATACGAAGATGACTCAAAAGTCTCAGAAGAACTAGTGGATCGCTTTTTTGAATTGCTACTTAGAAAAGGGAATAGAGATGCAATGGTTGGCAAAATGCAGCAAATCAAAACTGATAATTGGCAAAATATTAAAAAAATAAAAGTATCTACCCTCATCATGTGGGGAGATAAGGATGAGATAGTTCCTGTGGGCGATGCTTATCGTTTTCATAAGGATATCGCTAAGTCAGAATTCGTAATGTACGAAAATATAGGACATATGCCTATGGAAGAAATTCCAATCCAATCTGCGAAAGACGTCATGGAATTTTTGGATAAATGAATGGCAAGTAAATAGATAAAACCACTATTCACTAATAAATCTCCTTCATTTTCTGCAATAACTTCATCATCTTAAAATCAAAGCTAGGATTCACATGGAAATACCTATCATTGATATTAATCCAGTCCTTTTCCCTTTTGATTTCCTGTAAATTTTCATAGTGGACAGCGAATGCCTTATTGAAATGAGCCTTCCAATATATTCCTCTTTCCGTGATTGCGAATCCCTCTTTGCATGAACCAAAAACAGTTTGATCACAAAGTAGGTAAACCATCTCTTTCTTATCTGCAAAAAGAAAGGATTGTGCGGCAGTCTTGATTTTACTCTGAGGAACAGCAATGAAATCAAGATAGAATTTCTCCTTTTTTTCATTATCAAGATCCAGGTAATCGAAGATCATTTCTTCTACATTAATCTCATTCTTTGTTTTACCATTATACTTGAGGATGCTTTCAGGAATATTGACTTCATTCAGATCCTTACAATGCATGATGATAAAATGATCTATCAGGCTATCAAAACTTCTTTCTAGCAGTCGATCCGTTTCTTGCAATATGGTAGAATCTTGCCGGCAGTGAATGGTATATGTTTCTTCAGCCAGTTGGGTCGCTTTTATCGCAAATCGCTTATCAAAACTCGAATCATAAAAAGCAGTTACATATTCATTATATGTCCTAGAAGGATGCTCTGCTACAATGCGTTTTTTCAGATGTGTAAAAAAATGTCCACTGATCTGATCGGACAGTTGCCCTATCTTAGCAAAGTTGAGCGGATAGGAAACTGTATATTTTTTATCCACAGAGGAGTCTAGCCTAACTGACAACGCACAGCCACATTGCATACAGAATTTAGCGCCTCTAGCGTTTTCTGATTCACAACTAGGGCACTTTACAGGGCTTCCTTTGGTTTTTTCACCACAGCCATGACAAAAACGAGCATTACTCAATAAGGTAATTTTACAATTGGAACACTTCATAAATAACTTAAATATGTATGATTCTACACGAAAATATACTTATATGCTTGTTTTTCAAAGAGCGAAGCAAAAGAAGCCACTAATTAATGGCAATAATGCCAATAAATATGGAAATTTGTAGTTAGAAACGATAGAATCCCATTTCTAACGCTTTTTATTAAACACACTTACTAGCTATTATTTGGAAACTAATTTTATTACTAATACTTAGAGCTTGTTAGGAATTTAATAATTTATTTAAAAATGTCACTTTTCGATTATACTTCGTTCCAAAAATACTCACTACGCTATGGCGTAACTCTGTTTTTTGTGCTTGGTCTAATCAAAAAAATGACTATTTCTATTCTAAAAATCAAATGCCTAATAAACTCTTATACATTTCTTAAATCTATTACAGTTTTAGGAAAAATCTAATGTTTTGATGAAGTCGTTTTTAAGAAATGAGCAATTTATCTCTCATTCTTCAAGAACTTCTATAATTAAAATTAACCAGTTAATAAAAATAGATGAAACGTATATTGTTTCTTAGTTTCTTAGTTGTTTCCTTATTTTCTTGTAACCTAACAGACGGGGAAGTGGATTACGATCCCCATGATGCAGCAGTTCCAGATAGTGAAGTAAAAATAGAAACGCATTTATCGAAAGCGGATAAGGTAAAACTCGAACAAGCGAAAGGTAAAAGGGCAACTTATCTCACCATTTCTCAGCTCAATTCTATATTGGAGAGTTTGGAAGATAAATCAGCATTGGTTTATTTTTGGGCAGTGGAAAACGAAGAAAGTGACTCCGCTATTAAAAACATAGGAAAGGTGATGAATCAGAGCAATACTGATAAAATGAATGTTTATTTATCCAATCTGAATTTGAATAGGAATGAAAGACAAGTCAATACGCTCGTAAGAGAATCAGGAGTGGATGCAGAGATTTTCTTGATGAATGATAGGGATATGGTGGGTGGAATAATAGGGAATGAAGGAGGCTGGACAGGAAAATTTCCTGCGTATTATATATATAATACTGAAAATAAAATAGGCATTTGGTTTGAAGGGAATATGGAGTATGCAGAATTATATGCGATGATTCAGTCATTTACGATATGAAAAACTGATGTCTCACTACTTAATTTAGAGCTGTGTATTAATTTGTCCTTGCAAAGACAGAATGAAGCCCAACTTTTTACATATCTTGCAACCAAATAAGAACAACTAGCGTTGTAATTATTAGAGAGACTTTTTTATTAGACAATAAATTTTTTAAAAATGGCATTAGAATTCACAGATGCAAACTTCCAAGCTGAAGTATTAGATACGGATAAATTAGTATTAGTAGATTTTTGGGCTCCTTGGTGTGGTCCTTGTAAGGCAATTGGTCCTGTAATTGAAGAAATTGCTACGGAATATGAAGGCGTATCAGTAGGTAAGGTAAACGTTGATAATAACCCTGCTGTATCTACACAATTTAAAGTACGTTCTATCCCTACTGTTCTTTTATTGAAGAATGGCGAGATACTGGAAAAATTTGTAGGAGGAAGAACTAAGGCTGACTACACAAAAGCAATAGACAAGCATTCTTAGTATATATTTCTAGTTTTGCTGGATAAAATAACATAATTGCCGTATTCATTTGACATGGATACGGCAATTGTCATATATTGCTAATCAGTACAGAAAAATAATTAATTCTAATAGTTTTTTGGAACCTCCTGGGAGGGGATTAATCAGTTATAATAACCAAATAAATGAGTTTACTAGACGAGCAAAGTGTAAGAAATCTAGGTAATCTGGATCTACTCGCTAAACAGGTGGTAGAAGGTTTTATTATTGGATTACATAAGAGTCCTTTTCATGGTTTTTCTGTAGAATTTGCAGAACACAGAATCTATAACCAAGGCGAATCCACCAAAAATATTGACTGGAAAGTCTATGCTCGCACAGGAAAGATGTTTACCAAGCGATTTGAGGAAGAAACCAATCTTCGTTGCCAAATCGTGATAGATACTTCTTCTTCCATGTATTTTCCAGAAGTGACGAAAAAAAGTAAAGCTTCGATTAATAAATTGAGATACTCTGCCTTGTGTGCTGCTTCTCTCATGAATTTATTGAAAAAACAGCGAGATGCCTTTGGACTCAGCCTTTTTGATGAAAAGGTAAATATGCACACCAAGTGTAAATCCAGTACTACACATTATAGATTACTATTGACGTATCTGGATCAAATCCTAGAAAAGCCAGAATACAACAGACCTACCAATGCGACACAAGCCCTGCACGAAATAGCAGAAAATACACATCGACGCTCTTTGGTGGTTATTTTTTCTGATATGTTCGAGCATATGGATGATAATGAGGAGCTATTCGCAGCATTACAACATCTGAAACATAATAAGCATGAAGTAGTTCTTTTTCATGTAACAGATAAGAAGCACGAACAAGAATTTGAGTTCGAGAATCGTCCTTATATCTTTGTTGATATGGAAACAGGCGAGAAAGTACGTCTGCAAACCAACCAAGTAAAAGATTATTATAAAGAAAGAATGGGTGCATATATAGATGAACTCAAAATGAAATGTCTACAATATAGAATTGACTTTGTAGAGGCAGATATTAATAAAGGATTTCGTCAAGTGTTGCAAGCTTATTTGGTGAAGAGAAGTAAGATGGTGAGATAAAATATTTCTTCCGAACATCGAAAGTCTTCGGTACTTTTGATGTTTCGTAAAACCAAATTACTATATACTACTTAGCAAAACATCAGAAATCTTGAAGATTTCCGATGTTAAAGGGTTCTCCTAGCTGAAAATATTAGCATTTTATTAAGAAATTATCAATTTTAAAATATTGATAATCAATTACTTATTTTTATCATTGATTTTTTATTATTTTTTCTTCCTATTTCACACACCCTTTTTTATTACAATTGCATCTATACCAACGGAAGCTTCCTCCATATGGACTTTCGGATGCGTGGCAGACTTGAGCCTTATTCAAATCATTTTTTGACAGGAAAACACCGAACACATACCTGTTGGCTCAAGCTCTCCACCTACCGGATTCCTAGGAAACAACGCACAAACCAGATTTTTCAGGACGAAATAATAAGTCCTAAAGTCGAACTACCATTTTTACAAGTATGCTGCAAACTCTAAGAGTTTGGTTAGGAATGAACGCCTAATTAATCTAATACTACCTCGTAGTAAATGGGCTTGCTATTCGTAAACTGTAAGAGTTTCTAAAAAACTCTCACAACAACAGAATAAGATGAAAAAGTACACACACGATATCGGACGAATGAAGAAAAACCGTTTGATGCACTTTCAGATAGGATTGATTATTGCTTTGTCAGCAGCTTTATATGTCGTTAATATATCTACTGATCTTTATGAAAAAAAAGACAATGATAATGTAGACATTACCTTTGAAGAGATAACGGTTACTCCTCGAACAGAACGAGAAAAAAAGGTAGCTCCGCCTCCAGTTATAGAGATAGATCCTGAAAACCTGATAATAGATGATACAGAATTTGAAGAAGAACCAGAGCCAGTAGTAGAGCCAGATCTAAATGTTATGCCTAGCCCTGCTTTAAAGCCTAGACTTCCTCGTTCTGGACTACCTGCCAATCTAACGCAAAAGCCAGTAGAACCAGATTTACCTGTAGTAGCACCTACTACTGAAAAAAATAATTTGCCAGAGATTACATTAAAGATAGCGGAGATCATGCCTCGTTTCAAGCTAGGTAAGAATAAAGATGCTTCAGAAGATGAGATCAAGAAAATTGCTGATACGGAGTTGATTCGATTTATTTCTAAAAATGTGAGATACCCAGCTATAGCTAGAGAAAATGGTATCCAAGGAACAGTAGTTATTCGATTTGTAGTTGAGAAAGATGGGACTGTTTCTAATATTGAAGTATTGAGAGATCTTGGTTTTGGCTTAGGAGACGAGGCCAAAAAAGTGATACAGAAGATGCCAAAATGGGAGCGTGTTGGTCGTCAGAATGGAAGAGATGTGAAAGTTTACTTCACGATGCCTATCAAGTTTCAACTAAATAACTAGCTATATTTTGAGAGCAATATTCTTTGGGATCATTGGTTTGGCTATGTTCTGGCTACTACTTGGCGTAGACACAGTAGAATCTACTCCAAAGTATAAAACTCCTCGCAGAACTATGCCTGTTGTTCGAATAGATGCGACTAAAATATATAAGATGGCAGATCAGATGCCTCTATTCAAAAAAGGTGATCCGCCTACTCGTGAAAAAAGAGAAAATCGTTCCTGTTCACTAACTGCTATCAATGATTATATTTCCTTTAATCAAAAATACTTTCGTGAATGTGGTTGCTATGGAGGAACAGTAGTCGCTCAACTCATCATAGATAGAAAAGGTAGGGTAGAGGATGTGATTATCAAACGTTCTTGGGCTTGCAAGTCATTGGATGCATAGATTATTCAACTATTTAAAGAAATGCCTACTTGGGAAACAACTGGCATGCAAAATAGAATCCCTGCTAAAATACAATATCATGTGCCTGTGAAAGTATATTATTAAATAGGTAATAGATATTAAAGATGAAAAATCGGTAGTTTTTCGACTTTGGAAAGGGGCATCTCAATGGAGATGTACCCTTTTCTTAAATTAGGGTACTGTGGTGATATCTCATTCTATTGATAAAATATCATTTGTAACAAATGTCTAGTTTTTGTATCTTTTAAAAGAGTTCTAAAAACTAATTATAACAACAAAATATGAACAAGATAAAAAAGTAATTTTATCTCTCGCTACCCTATTTTTTACAGCCTATATTTTTGCACAAAAAAATAATTACCAATTTATACCATTTGTAGATAATTCAGTAGAATTGAAATCTACATCTACTGCTACATTTGAAAAATGGATAATTATAATAAAAAATACGAACAAGAAATAAATATACATTGCTTAGTGAAACGAATTCAATAACCTGAGCAGTTATGCCTGTTCTTTTTCCTTCTAAAAAAACACAAAAAATAGTTCCGTAGCTACAGCTATTACAACGATTTTTTGAATTCTTTAGAAGAAAAAATTACTACCCCTTTCTGCTCAATTTATTAAATACGTTTCACTTATATAATGGTAATGAAAAAGATACTATACCTATCGGTATTCGCTTTACAGACCAACGTTAGTAGCAATTGCTTGATTTTCAGAAGCTATGAATTTTAATAATCCGAAAACCAATTAATTCTCAGTATATTTATCAATTGGAAAGAGAACGAGGAATTATTATTTCTCAATTATTAGAAGAGTTAGAAATTGAAGAACAGAAATTATTTTCATTTCAATTAAAGATGAATTAGCTGCTTATATGAAAGGTGTTTCTACTCAAGAAATATTAGTGAAAATAAAAATAATTAATAAAAAAATAGGTAATTCTAAACCAATATTTAAAAATAAAATAGAAAAAAAGACAGCATATTCAGATCAAGAAACAGTGCTTTTTTTATAAAATGGTAGTATTACAGATGTTCCTGAAAATGCTTTTGAAACAGAAGATGGTGTTGCTTATAATGGTAGGGTATTTTCAGAAGTTACAGAAATATTGGATGTGAAAAGTACATTTGCTAATAAAGTCTATTATATCTACGATATCAGATGAAGTAATTCTGGAATCTAGAGAAATGATAGATGTAAAGACTAAATCTATAACTGGCAATGTATTACAGCTTCGTCAAGGTAAATCATTAGGCATTAATTTTCCTTTGAGAGATGCTGATATTGAAGGGTTTAAGATATATAATGCTGTAGAAAAGGAAGAAGAAGGCAAAAAAACAATAGAATGGAAATCGACAAGTCAACAACCAGAAGTAACAAGAAGTAGTATTGAGAAGGTTCAAGAGTTTATTTGGAGAAAAATTCTTGCTGACTTAAAAGAAAGAATGGAAAATGATCGAAAATTATTGATAGAAGAAATGAAAGAAAAGAGAACTAAAAAATCTATTAAAAGACGATTGAATTCATATAAAAAAAGAGCTAAGAGAAAATATAAAACCTATAAAAAAAGAGCTAAGAAGTATCTAATAAAAAGAACAAAATCAGGAAGGGGTTATTCTATAATTTAAAACCATACACTTTTTGTTCTTGTATAATTCAACAGAAATACAGGCCGCCATGTCAGGTGTTTGTTCACCTGACATCAAGCGGAGAACTAAAATAAAGCCACCGTGTCAGGTGAACAAACACCTGACACGGCGGCTTTTAATTGATTATCAATATTTTATCTTATTTGCTTTTTTCCAAGAAAACTAAAATATTTTATTCAATTACTTGTGTATGGTTTTAAAATTCTATAATAAGAAAGAGTGCTATTTTAGGAAAAGCAAGTTTTTATTGGGAAAAATATGACAGCAAAAAAAATCCTATCAAAATTAAAATGTTAGAGTTAGGGATGTGTAATACTGATAAGCTACTTAAATTGTATGAATCAGAAGAAATAGAAAGAGAAGTAATAATAGCTGCTGCTGAGGAATCAAAAATAACAATGGTATTTAGGGCTGGCGAATAAATAAGTATCTGGAATTGATAAGATATTTTTGTGCTAGGCAAGGCGGTAAAAGTCGCGTTACGCTTTAGCGTAATAAGGTTTTTGCCAACGCAGCATAGTGCAAAAAGATGAAGTCAAAACGGACAGTTATTTATTCAATATCCCTTAAGAATCCTTTTTCTATGATTTATGCTAAAAGAAGAAATGGAACATTTAAATTTAAATATTTCCAAAAGGAGAAGAAGTAATTATATTTTCTTCATATGATGATGGAAAAGAAAACGTATTCTTTTCTAAAATGGATGCCATCTTAGATGTAGGTTTTATTGCATTATCCCCAATAGAATTAATCTCTAAAAAAGAATTTTCCTTATTTTTAGCATCTGTACAAAAATAGTATAAAATGAGGATTCCTATATTTCTATTTATATTTCTTCTTTGTATTTCCTGTAAGGAAAAAGAGAAAAAATATATCAGTTCCAAAGATGAAGAAGTGAAGGAAATCTTGGTTTCGAGTATGTCAGAAACTCAATTTGACACTGCTATTATTTATAAAATAGTAGAACATATGCCTCGCTTTAAAGCTTATGATCCATTTACATTGGATAATAATAAAGCTAAGAGATGTTCTGATTTTGCACGGATGGATTATATGATGATGAATCTTCGTCTTCCCCCAGAGGCAAAGGAAAAAGGGTTAAGTACCAAAGGAGTAGTTTGATCCATAATACATGAAGATGGGTCTATTTCAGACGTAATGTCATTAAAAGAATTTATAGCAGAGGAAAATTTAGTGTAGATAGTAGAAAATATGTCTAAATGGGAAAAATCAGGCATACACCAAGGCGCAGCTGTTAAAATAAGTTTTACATTGCCTTTGCGTATTAGGCTGTCAGAATAAAAAAAGACCTCGATGAGATTTTCATCCTTATTATAGAGTGTGTAGGGATGATGAAACTTATTATCCGAATCATTTGGTTTTAAAAGAGTTCTCCCACCGAGGTCAAAACATTAAACAGGTGATTCATACGTGTTTAACGAAACTCAAAACGTCCGACGATATTTATCAAATATCAAAACTAAAAACTAAAATTTTTAAAATGGGGTAATAGTTATTTGTTGGAGGATCATACTTCTGCATGATTCGATAAAAAGCTTCAAAGCCAAATTAGTATCAAACTTCAAACCTTCTTTTCTGCTTCCATTTGGTATCGTAAAGGTAGAGCCATACTTATCTTTATACAATTAGAATTTATTCAAAATGTCCTTGAAGCACTATAAAATATTGATTATCAGTATTTTGTTTATTTTTGTAATTTAAAAAAAGACCTCGACGAGTATTTTTATTATTAGTGTTTAATGGGGATGGGATTATTAAGCATTTGGTGTTAATAAGTTCCCCATCGAGGTCTAGATAACACAATGAACGGGAGGGTTCATATGTGTGTAACGAAAATTAAAATGTCCGACGATAATTGCTATTATTAACAATATCTAAAACTAAAAGAACTAACTTTTTAGTACTTTATAAAAGGTAATATTATCTGTTGTAAAAACCTATTCCTGTTATCTGGAAAACAAAAGAAGTTCAAAACACAAAGAGTGTTGGGTTTTGAACCCGCTTTTAGTGTACGTTATGGATTTAAAGATTAAATTTCTAACATACGCTTGTTTCCATTTGATATTATAAAGGTACGAGCATACCTCTCTTTATACAATTAGAATTTTATGTAAATGTCCTTGGCTAATTATAAATTGTTGATTATTAAGTATTTAATTTGTTTTTCCTAAAATAGAAATTAACCATTTTTTTTCTGTCATTCTTCCAGTGTTATTGATTTCTTTTAATATTGAATGATTTTCCTTCGTATTAGTTTTACTAATTTGGGATACGAACTTGATGAAGTTTTTATTACTGACAATATGGTATTCATTAATGTCATCTTTATTATTACTGAGGTAAACTCTGAAACTATTGATATGGTCCATTAATAAATCGTAATATCCTAATTCGTAATATATTTTTATCCGTAGCCTTTTTTCGCTTATTTTTAGATAGATATTTTTCAAATTAATTTCATTGAGAATACCTAGTGCATCTTCAGGTTTTCCCATATCGAAAGCGATCATCGCTTTACAGATATCGAAGTGATTCTTAAATAAGGGAAGAATGGTCTTTTTATTAGCATCTAAAAATTCATTGGCTTCATCGTGTTTGTTAAAGTTTAAAAGTACCGTTACAAAATTTTTGATGAGTATGGGAACGCTAGTCTTTGTTTCTAATAATATTTTGTGCTTATTTTGGAAAGCGTATAAATCGTATAATTCATTATAGTATATAGTAGTGCCTTGGAATGACATATATCTAGACGCGGTATTCTCTAGATAAGTAAACAATAATCGTATTTGATCATTGCTGAGCATCGAGTTCTTTTCGAATAATAGCTCTTTTAATTCATAATATATGTTCATTTTTTTATCAGGATCCTTTATAGAAAGGAGCATATATGCCTTATACCAAACCTTGATTTGTGGATCATCAATAAAAGGAGTACCCTCAATGGATTTAAGGAGATGTAGAAAATATTTAGGTGCTTCTGCACTGTTGATTACCTGACTTCTATTCAATTGCTGACATACATAAATGAGTTTGGAGTAGATAAAATATCTATCTAATGCATCTGCTGCATTTTGGAAATTTACATCGCCTATGCCATTATCTACAGTCCTAGATATGACGCGATTTAGTTCTTTTTCTATGAGAAAATTTTCGTAATAAATTTCAGTAGTAATATCTTTCTTGCTGTGACTCTGCTTTATTTTTTTAGCGAGTGTATGAAAATCATCCACTAATTTTCTATCCCTATAATGCAGTAATAAATTATATTGAGGAACAAAATCAGATTTCCTATATCGTTCCACTGCGATAAACTCACTGAGTAGTGTCAACGCTTTTGAGGTTAATTTAGTAACGACTCTTTTTTTAGGAATAAATGCTGCTCTAGGAAAAATAAACAGATGTGCCTGCTCATCCGTCATTTTTTCATCATCGAAATAAGGAGCAAATGGTAGAATGAATTCTACTAATTTGATGATGCTTTTATTCGTGTTAAAATAAGCTGTTTCTATAAATTGCTCAAAATGAATTAGTTCTGATTCATTTAGAGATTTTAGAATGCGAATAAATTTAGTCTTAAGCATATAATCAATAAAGTGACATAGTAAAAGGAAGGTAAAACTATTAAAATATATCTAATCCTTCAAGGACTATTAGTAAAAAACTAATAGTATTTAATTTAAAATATTCGTAAATTGCTTATTTTATTATTCTCTTAACCCCAAAACGACCAACTTTAATAATTTTTTAATGAAAAACAAAATTAATTATGAAACAGAATCGGTTTTATTTTTTAGCCATTTTAATTGCACTATTTCTATATTCTTGTGTCAATCAGAATTCAGAATCGAACGAGGGTCCCTCCTCACATACTTCACCAAAATGTAATGTTAGTCTTAAAGAGGTTTTCCTTGTAGTCGATACTACATATGCATTAGAGGGTGAAAATAATGTAGGTATTGATTTATTTTGGACAGCTATAGATAGTGCAGTATCTTATACGATCACGGCTAATCCTGGCGAAAATGTAATAGTCGTACCTGCTCCAGATACGACTGTTTCCATAGAAACTATACTTCCTTTGAATGCTGATTTTTTCGCCAGTCTTTCTGCTACTCTTGCTAATGGTGCAGTATGTGGTCCAGTTACATTATCTGCAGGATACTGTAATGGTGGAGGAACAACAGAAGATATTTTACAAATTGTTAACTGGCCAGAGCTTTGCGATGGAAATACTTGTGACTTTGTCAGATTTCTTCGTAAAAATATTAAGGATTGTAATGGTAATTTTGTAGATCCGATTCCTTGGAACCTTAGAAATGGTCTTTATTACAAAAGACAAGATGTCTGCGATTGTTTGACGGATAATGGTGCAATGTCAGTGTGTGATGGAGTAGAGTCATTAAGGCTTAATCCTTGTTTACAATCCTTACCAAAATGCCTAAAGCATGATTATCAGCCTTGTAACTAGGGATAATTAAATTATAAATATTTATATTTACAATATGGAAGCACTATCATTAATTATGATGGTGCTTTTTTCATAATAAAACATGAAATTCTAATTATATGAAATATTGCTTAATTATTGTATTGCCTTTACTATTACTATCATCATGTGGAGGCAAAAAAGCAGAGGAAAGTCATGGAGGAACAGTTCCATTAGGTAGTGGAACGACTATCCCTGTACTTAAAAAAGAGAAGGCAAGAAAAGCCAAACTAACCTTCGATCTCACAGAAGTCATCCGAAAAGAAGACAAGGTAGATGTCGTCATGATGGTATCAAATAGAAGTGATGAAACAATGGTCTTTTACGAAAAAGAAGAGTTTGCCCTTACAGATAATAATGGTTATATCTATAAAGTGAGTTCAGCTAAAATAGACAAAATTAACCAATTCGGAGCAGGAATGAGAATTGCCAAAATACCAGAACACGGAAAAGTGAAATCAGTTATTTCCTTCACAGGAGTAAGAGAAGATGCTACATCTGGACAACTATTTTTTAAAGGAGAAGCCAATAGAGGAAAAACACTTCCTTTTAAGGTTCAGTTCAATAAGGTACAGATAAAAGATTAAGAGTCTAACCTCAAATATGCACACCTTGACAAAAGAAGTGCATATTTGAGGTTAGACTCCATCCTGAAAATTATTTTTTGATTTCCTAACAAACTCTAAGAAAAGCTCAAAAATTTTAGTGCTTATTGATGGTACTACCATCAATTTTAATCCTACCACATCCACAGCAGAAAACTTATAACCTCTGTCTGATGAATATCCCTAATACTCGTAAGCATCCCACGCTATAGGCTCTTTTGCCACGAATAAGGAACACTAGAATTCCTCTTTCATACATTATATCCCTAGTTAATAACTGATGTTACGCAACCTATGGTTCTAATGATATTATTCATATTCGAATAACGCTATGTAGCGTTTTGAGTTCAGTTATTCTTTTATCTCCCGTACTTTTTTTCATTGATAAAAAAAGTACCAAAAAAATCTAGACCCGATGGATTTTTTTAACGTTCAAAAAGTGCTGAAAATCCTAAATTGCATAAACTCGCTAATTCGATTTTTTTCTCTTTTAATAGCATCACTTATCTCGCATGGTCTCTTTTTATTTTCTTCATCAATGCTCATACAGTATGCCATTTTAAACGGATTTTAAACACTCTTTGAACTAAAATCCATAAGGTCAATCTTTCTAAGAAGATAAACGCCGTGCACTTTTTTTTTAATACCCATTCAGTTTGTTATTTATTAGTCGGTTATGATTTTTTTAAATAATGTGTTTACGCTCCCGACATTATGCAGTTTAGTGGAGACGATGCTTAAAATTTGTTTAGGATTTTAAGTATTGTTGTAGCGTTAAGAACTGCATATGGTCGGGTGGTTTTTGGTTCTTTTTTCCACAAAAAAGAACCAGAACGAATGAATACAGTACTGAAACATAGTGACCAGTTAATATGAAATCAAAATAACTGCTAATCTAATCGTGCGTAACATCAGTTAATAATAATAAATATGAATTATTATAGTGTGATAACTCAGTAATGTACTACCGCCTCTTTTACATATTTAGTGGACTAAACATTATCCTCCCATAATTTTTTTTCCATTCGGAAAGCGAAAAGCACATTTCGGAAACTGACTAATGCAGCCTATATCATAATCCCATAATATTGTACCAACAATCAATTTTGATGGGGCTCTTACCTTTTCAAATTATTATTTCTTTAATTAAAACCACTTAGAATGAATTATTCTAACAAGATTTTTCTCACTTTATGCGGCTTGCTCTTATTACTCTGGCAGCCGAATGAATCGAAAGCCCAATCAACTTATTCTTATGGTACGGCAAGTTCAGAAATTTTCCGAGCTAGTGCATACGATGCCACAAATGGAACCTATCTACTAGGAGGTTCCGAAGATTTAAGCATTGATAATGGTATACTGGTCCAGATGGATGAGGCAGGTACGCTTACTTGGGCACAGAAATATACCCATTCCCAAAGTATGGATATTCGAGATATTCACATCAAGGATGATGGAAATGCCCTAGTATTAGCAGTGACCACGAATACTTCTGCGAGTAGAAAAGACGCCTTATTAATGGAAGTCGATGCTAGTGGAACAGTAGTATGGTCAAAAACTTACGTAGATACAGGCTTAGACATAACTCTTCATAAGATAACAGCATTATCTTCTGGAGATTATATTCTTTCTGGAAATTCCAGTATTACCGTCATGACTAACTTTACAGGTTATTACACCACCATGATTAGAATAGATAGTGGAGGTAATACACTTTGGGAAAGGAGAGATGTGAATGCTGCTAATGATAATATGTCTATCAATGAAGCGATAGAATTGGCAGATGGTAATCTATTGATTACAGGTCATGCTTGGCATGATGTAGGGAATTCAGGAAGTTTCCACAATGGATTTGTTGCTAAAATAGATCCAACAGATGGTAGTATGCTATGGCATGAAATATATCCTAGTTTATTAGAAATAGGATATTATCAGGCAAAGGAGTTGGCTTCTGGAGATATAGTATTAACTGGAAGAATTGCAGACTCAAACCTTGCTTCATTCGATACGAATAGGTTTTTATTTACAAAAATCAGCAGTACAGGAACAGTAATAGTAAATAGGGATTACAATTTTCCAGGAGGAAATAGAAGTTTTTCTTTTAGAGAGGATGCTACTACAGGTAACTTATTCTTCTCAGGAGAAGAAGCTGTTACATCTGCAGCAGCAGATAAAGAAAACTATTGGATAGAATTAACAGATGATGGTTCTTTTGTAGATGGATACAGATACGCACTATCTGATTATGAAGGTGTTCCAATGTTAGAAATTAATGATAATTACATT
This sequence comes from Maribacter sp., assembly GCA_051275765.1. Classification (GTDB taxonomy): domain Bacteria; phylum Bacteroidota; class Bacteroidia; order Chitinophagales; family Saprospiraceae; genus JAHDCE01. The sequence goes on from JBNMOV010000012.1 coordinate 19,426, forward strand.
CACATTTTCTCTACTACAAAATCATTTCCAGCAGATCCATTAGCGGGTGCGAATAATGATTTTGCCATGTTCTTAATAGATAGGAATAATATCTTGGCAGATTGTAACATCAGCCAATTCACAGCTTCTTCCGTAGAGTTTACATTTAGTACATTAACTTCTACGACATTTACAGAAGATGCTGGTTTTGGTCTTACAGAAACAGATGTAACGATCGCAGTAGAAGAATCTCCTTTCCAACAAGCAGATGTTTGTCAAGAGGAAAACCCTCTTATTGTTGATGGAATAGCTACCGATGGCGACTGTGATCCAGAAGGAAGCATAGATATTACTGTTACAGGTGGTGAAGCTCCTTATATATATAGTTGGTCCAATGGAGAAACTACAGAAGATATTACAGGATTAAGTACAGGAACCTATGATGTAACAGTTACAGATAATAAAGGAGATACAGCTACTGCTACATTTACTGTTTTCTCAGATGACAATATACAACCAGTTGCTCTTTGCCAATCTGGTCAAGTATTTTTGGATGCTGCGGGTAATGCGACTATAGATCCATTCATGTTAGATGCAGGTTCTTCAGACAATTGTGGAGAAGTAACATTCTTAGTAGAGCCTAACATGTTCAGTTGTGCAGATATAGGTACACAGACGGTATTTTTAACTGTAATAGATATGGCAGGAAATACAGATGTTTGTGAAACTATTGTAGACGTTATTGATAATGTCTCTCCAACAGCACTTTGCCAAGATATTACGATATCATTAGATGCTACAGGAAATGCTAGCATAGATGCTTCAATGATAGATGCAGGTTCATCTGATATCTGTGGCATATTTTCAATGGATTTGGATATCACTACATTCGATTGTTCCAATGTAGGTCTTAATACAGTAACATTATTTGTTGCAGATCCATCTGGAGGTACATCTATTTGTACAGCTATAGTAACAGTAGAGAATAATAATGAAATGACAGCAGATGCTGTCGTTACGATTATCCCTTGTGATGGAACAGGAGGAATAATTGATTTGACTGTAATAGGAGGTATTCCAAATTATACTTTCCAATGGTCTGATGGTACTGAAGATGAAGATTTGACAGGGATTACTACAGCAGGAACTTATAATGTGACCATCACAGATGCTTGTGGAAACCAAATAGAGCAAACATTTACCATGACAGCAGAACAAGATTGCTGCACACCAAGTTGGGTTTGTCCTAATGACATTTGTGTTATTAAAGATGGAGATGGTTGCGAAGCAATAGTAACTTATGATTTACAAGCAGTTCTTTGTGAAGGACAAACACTTACTTTATTAGAAGGATTCGCTTCTGGTGCTGCTTTTCCATTAGGAACGACTACTGTTACCTATCAATTAGATACAGGCTTTGAATTCTTACTATGTAGCTTTGAAGTAACTGTAGGAAATTATACGCCACTTACTTCAGATTTCGAAACAAGTGGAATCGCTGCTCCTATCACAGTAGCAGGAGAAGATAATTGTTTTGAATTGACAACTGTTACTGGTTCTGCCAGAGGAGCAATTTGGTATCAAAGAAAACTAGATTTGAACTATGGTTTTAAACTAGATTTCGATATAAATTTAGGAGATAGAGATTTAGATGGAGCAGACGGAATGATGTTCATTCTTCAGCCATTGAGTACAGATCTTGGAGGTACAGGAGGAGCATTAGGTTTCTCAGGTGTAACACCTTCTGTAGGAATAGAATTTGATACATGGCAGAATACAGAATCACAATATGCTAATGAACCAATAGAAGATCATATCGCTATACAAAAAAATGGAGATTTAGCTCATGATGCAGGTGGTTATTTAGATGCTACTCAACAGTTACAGACTGTTGCTAATATGGAAAATGATGCTTATCATAATGTACAGATTACTTGGAATGCGAGTAGCCAAGAATTGACATATATCTATGATAATTCTACCACACAGACAGTTACACAAGATATAGTGAATACGATATTTGGCGGAGATCCTTATGTATATTGGGGTTGGGCAGCAGGTACAGGAAGTGCTTATAATTCTCACAGAGTATGTGTAAATGATGTCACATTTGTAGATGCGATTACAGCAGAAGCTACGATTACAGATATTACTTGTGAAGGAGAAGGAATGATTGATTTGACCGTAAGTGGAGGAATCCCAGGATATACTTTCCAGTGGTCTAGTGCTGCTGATGCTATAAATGAAGATTTATCTTCAATTACAGAAGCGGGAGATTATATTGTGACGATTACAGACGCTTGTGGAAATACAGTAGTAGAAACATATACAGTAGAAGCAGAAGAATGTCCATGTGAATTATTCCCTGAAGCATTTGTTGAAGGTTGTGATGGAATGGAAACAGTAGATATAGCAGATGATGTATTATTTATTTATGTCAATGCTACAGCTACTAACCCAGGTCCATCTAATATGTTCAATGCACTTGATTTCAATACTACTGCATTATTAGGAACATTCACATATGGAAGTGGATCTGTAGTAACTATACCATACACATCTAATCTTGATATTTACTTCGAAGATGTAGATGATGGTAATTGTGATGGAATGATTACTCTAGATAATATAGCAACTTGCTCACCTTTACCAGAGCCTATTCTTTGTGGAGAAACAAGTGTATTCTATCAAGCCTTACAAGGAACAGATTTTGTAGAATATGATCCTACTACACTTAGTTACAATACGATTTATACGAATCCTTATGGTATCAATGCTATGGGTTACAATGTAGAAGATGAATTTGTTTATGGAATCATAGAACAAACGAATCATTTAGCAAGAGTAGGAAGTGACGGAATATATGTAGATTTGGGAGAAGTAGCTAACTTACCTAATATTAGTCCTGACGCTTGGTTTACAGGGGATTTTGATGTAAATGGTAATTTATTTGTATCTAGAGATGTAAGTTCAAATACAAATTTATATTCCATAGATGTTGATGTTTTCCCTTTAACTGCTACAGTTATTCCAGTGACGGGAGGTGCTGTAACGAGTGCAGATTTCTCTTTTGTACCTAGTTTAGGAGAATTCTATGGATTGACAGCCAATCAATTATTATACTCTATTAGTCCTTTAGGAGTAAGAACTGATCATGGTACAGTTTCCATGCCTAGTTGCACAGGTGGATATGGAGCATCTTATGTAGATGCTACAGGAACACTTTATTTCTTCTGTAATACAAGTGGAAATTTATTTGAGGTAGATATCACAAGTTTAACAGGTACATTATTAGATGCTACAGGCATTACATTAACTGGTAACGATGGAGCTTCTTGCCCTTATGCTACTTATGTCACTTGTACAGCATCATTAGAATGTCCAAATGATGTCAGTGTAACTTTAGATGGAACAGGTTGCGAAGTTGTAGTTAATTACGAATTGAATGCAGAAATATGCGAAGGTTATATTCTAACACAAACAGCAGGTTTAGCATCAGGTGGATCATTCCCACTAGGAACTACAGTAGTGACATATGAATTGAGCAATGGAACAGAAACCATCACTTGCTCTTTCAATGTAAACGTAAGTAACGTAGCACCAACTGCAGCAGATTATGTATTAACAGGACAAGCAGCAGCAATAATAGGCGAAGGCGATTGTTATCAATTAACAACTACATCTCCTACTTATCAAAGTGGTTCTATCTATTACCAATCAAGACTGAATTTGGATTATGATTTCAAATTGGATTTTGAAATTAACTTAGGTAGTATTGATGGAAGTGGAGCAGATGGAATGACCTTCATCCTTCAGCCAATCAGTTCCAGTTTAGGTGGTAATGGTGGAGATCTTGGATTTACTGGTATAGGTCCATCAGTAGGTGTCGAGTTTGATACATGGCAAAATTCATGGGCATCAGATCCACAGAATGATCATATCTCTTTCCAAAGAAACGGAAATCTAAGACACACTGCAGGAGGATATTTGGATGCTACTGTAACAAGGGAAACTGTTCCTAATATGGAAGTAGGAGCAAACCGTCCAGTAAGTATCGGATGGAATGCTACAACAAAAGAACTGACATATATCTACAACAATCGTCCAGCAAGAACAGTGACACAAGATATCACTAATACAATCTTTGGAGGAAATCCAAATGTATTCTGGGGATGGTCAGCAGGAACAGGAATTGCTGTAAATAACCAAAGCGTATGTATTACAAGTGTATCTTTCGTAGAAGGTCTAACTGTAGATGCGACTATCACAGATGTTCCTTGCAATGGTTTAGGAATGATAGATTTGACAGTAAGCGGAGGAATCCCAGGATATACTTTCCAATGGTCAGATGGTTCTATAAATGAGGACTTATCTCCAATCACAATGGCAGGCGATTACTCTGTGACTATTACAGATGCTTGTGGACATACAGTAGCACAAACTTATACAGTAAACGAAGAAGAATGTCCATGCGAAATATTCCCTCTAGTATACCAAGAAGAATGTGATGGAATGAATACACCAGATCCTTCAGACGACATTATTTATCTAAATGTAGATGCAAATAATTCAAATGGTTCAATAGGAACATATGAAATAATCAATCAGATTACTGGTAACTCTTTAGGTATATTCCCTTACAATAATGGAGGAAATACAGTTTCATTAGTATTTGGAGCAGGTATTCTAGATTTGAGGTTAGTAGACACAGCTAATCCAGAATGTGAATTATTCTTCACTGACGATATAGAATCTTGTTCCCCTCCTTGTATGCCAGAATTAGCTTGTCCAGATGATATCAATGCAATTTTGGATGGTACTGGATGTGATGTAGTAGTGGATTATGTTATTGAAACAGAGCTTTGTGATGAAGGTTATACCCTTACTCAAACAGCAGGTTTACCATCAGGTTCAGCTTTCCCATTAGGAACGACAGTAGTAACTTATGAAGTAAGTAATGGAATAGAAACTATTGTATGTTCTTTCAATGTAAACGTAAGTAATGTAGCACCAACAGCAGCAGATTACGTACTCACAGGTCATGCAGAAGCAATAGGAGACGAAGGCAATTGTTATCAATTAACAACTACATCTCCTACTTACCAAAGCGGATCTATCTATTACCAAGCAAGATTGAATTTGGATTATGATTTTCAATTAGATTTTGAAATTAATTTAGGTAGTATCGACGCTAGTGGAGCAGATGGAATGATGTTTATTCTTCAGCCAATTAACTCTAGCTTAGGTGGCAATGGTGGAGATCTTGGTTTCAGTGGTATTGGTGCATCAGTAGGTATCGAGTTTGATACATGGCAAAATTCATGGGCGTCAGATCCACAGAATGATCACATCTCTTTCCAGAGAAACGGAAATTTAAGACACACAGCAGGAGGATATTTGGATGCAACAGTAGGATTAGAAACTGTTCCTAATATGGAAGTAGGAGCAAACCGTCCAGTAAGCATCAAATGGAATGCAGCTACAAAAGAACTGACGTATATTTATAATAATCGTCCAGCAAGAACAGTAACACAAGATATCGCCAATACAATCTTTGGAGGAAATCCAAATGTATTCTGGGGATGGTCAGCAGGAACAGGTTCTGCTGTGAATAACCAAAGTGTATGTATTACAAGTGTATCCTTTGTAGAAGGAATGACTGTGGATGCAACTATCGTAGATATTCCTTGTGAAGGTACAGGAATGATTGATTTGACAGTAAGTGGAGGAATCTCAGGATACACTTTCTTATGGTCAGATGGTTCTACAGATGAAGATTTATCTCCTATCACAGAAGCTGGCGATTATAGTGTGACTATCACAGATGCTTGTGGAAATATAGTAGTAGA
>JBNMOV010000013.1:0-25181 GCA_051275765.1 Maribacter sp.
GGAAGGATATTGTTACTTACTTCCATTGCTTCTGTCAAGGCTTCATTGTCATGAAGTCTTAAATCTTGTCGAAACCAAACTATAACTTTTCTATTCTTCATGGGCTGATGATTAGCTGTATAGTCACAAAGTTGAGCCTATATAGATAGTAATACAATAAGGATTATTATTGTTTACTATTTGGATTATTTTTAAATAGTCGTTATCTAAAAACCTTAAAACAATTTCGTAAATCTTATTCTTCTCCTAGATATTTTGGAGAATCATCTAATATCTCAAGGGTTTCGAGAATCATGGGATCTGATTCATTCCTCACTCTATAATAGCCTTTTAATCCATAGATATTCCTCGCTATCCTTGACTTTATTCTTTGTTTCAATTCAGGAGTAATATCTTTCAAACTGTCCCTATTGATGCCAGCATCTTCTTTTTGGCAAAAATCAATAAAGTCATTATAGGAAGCATCATCTAACTCAAAATTATTGACAAAATCGTCTAATTTTATTTCTGTATAAGTTGCTCTTTTTTTGTCTAATAGAGCATAAACGAATTCTACAATATGGCTAGAAGCTACGAGATAGTCATCATTTTTATAGATTTGATTTATTGGAACAAAAACATCGGGAATAATGCCACCACCACCATAAACAACTCTTCCGTTACTGGTAAAGTATTCTGTAGAATCTTTGAGTTTGATATTTTCAGCAGCATCCAATTCACCATTTTCAAATCTATTATTAGAATCGCCATCATAATCTGTACCATCGCCATAAGATTTCTGAATAAGTCTTCCAGATTTGGTATAGTAACGAGCGATGGTCAACCTCAATGCAGATCCATCAGATAAATCATATTGCTCTTGGACTAAACCCTTTCCAAAAGATCTTCTGCCCACCACAATTCCCCTATCTGTATCCTGTAAAGCTCCTGCCATGATTTCGCTGGCAGAGGCAGAACCTTCGTCTACTAAGATTGCTACATCCCCCAAATCGTATTTAACAGCTCCTTTGGTCGTGTATTCTTTTCTTAGAGAATGTTCGCCTTCTGTATAGACGAGCATCTCATTTCTTTTCTGAATAATTTGATTGAGAATACGAGTAGCCTGCTGTAAATACCCCCCTGGATTTTGGCGAAGATCGAGCACTAAGTCCTCCATTCCTTGTTCATTCAATTCATCCAAACCCTCCATGAATTCATCATAAGTGGTATCGCTGAATCTATTGATTTTGATATATCCTGTTTTACTATCCAACATCAAGGATACATCCACACTTTTTATAGGGATGCTTCTTCTTGTTATCGTAAAAGGAAGTAAGTCTTTTTTTGCTCCTCTCTTTATTCCTATCGTAACATCTGTTCCTTCTTCTCCTCTTAGCAGCTCCATCACATCAGCTGTCTCCATACCTGTACCTGCGACGATGCTATCTTCTATTTGAACGATCCTATCTCCTGCCATAATCCCCAATTTCTCGGAAGGACCTTTAGAAATTACAGATAAAACTAAGATCGTATCTTTAATAATATCAAATTCGACTCCTATTCCTACGAAATTACCTTCCAGACTTTCGTTGACATTCTGGAGTTCGTCTGCTGAGATATAATTAGAATGCGGATCTAATTCTTCTAGAAAGCGATCGATAGCTTTTTCTATCAGTTCTTCTCTATCTACTTCTTCGACATATCTACTTTCGACATATCTTAGTACTTCTTCTACCCTACCAGCTCCATAAGCATTCCTTTTCACAGTTTTTTCTCCTCCTTCTACCCTAACTACTGTGGATGCTCCTTTTAGATTGTAGCCAATCAGCATTCCTGCCACTACAAACAATGAGAATAAAATGGGTAGCCAGACTTGATAATCTCTATTTTCAGACATCTTCTTTATGTGATTATTGTTTGCCTCTTTTATCTTAGGAATGAGAAAAATTACTGCCTCAAATTTGAACACTTATTTATGTCTCATTCCTAGGACCATAAAGGAACAGCTATTTTAATTGTAAAAAAACACAAAACGGTAAAATATTTTTGATAATATGTATAGGGTTTGTTTAAATGAAGGAAAATTGACCATCTGCGACAGTATCGTTAATTTTAAAAGAAATCATTGGCAATGTATGAATAATGGTTTTATCTTAATGTTGATGAAAATGAAAACTCAAATTATTATCAACTTGTTCCTTGTTGTACCTGTATTGGGATTCGCTCAGTTAGACATACAACTTCAAATAAGTGGCAAAAGTTTTGGAGAACTAAAAACTCCCAAAATAATAAACCCTCATGTTTCATTTCTTGATCCATTATCATACAATTTCTTTACTAATAGTATCAAGGAAAATGATGAAAATACTTCTTTGGTTTGTACACCTTATAAGGGAAAAGCACATACTGCTTTCTTTTGTAGAATGGAAGACAAATTGGAGCATAAGGTTAAATTACCAGTGAGGGTGAGGTTAGGTACCTTGGATTATGTAGATCAATTGGAACAAAAAAGAACGTATAGATATCGAGATTGGGTGAGTGATAATTTGATTGAATAAATACCTTTAATCCAGCATAAAACAGAGCAGCGAAACTTGATAATTCAAATTTCGTAACAAACAGATGTGGTAAGTCTCTGACTTGCGACGAATACGCTCCATCTTACAGCAGCCTATCCCACATCATACAAATCTAATAATTCTATATTTATCAATCCCTTATCTCCTGAATAATCCCTTGCACTAGAATATAAGTAATCATTTTCAATTTCATATCTGTCTTATTTAACGCCTAAATCATGGGTTACCAAATCATAACCCAATAGATTATAAATCTTGAAGTATTATCAACAATAACACCATTAGAATAACCTCTTCCAATTTCTGCTGAATCAACAAGTCCTAAATATTTTTTTGATTTCTCTATTCCTTTTTGATTTAAAAAAATACTTTTTTCCATTTTTAACCCATAAATGATACTATTTAGCACATCTAATATTATCTCTTATACTATAGAAAGAATCATCTATATTAGGAATTGAAAATTTTTCTTCTGAAAATTTTTCTTTAAAATTTGGAATTGAATAAAGTGTCGAATCTTTTAGTTCACATTTAAAAATATTATCATCTTCTAATTCTGAGACAATTTTATTCAATTCATTTTCACTAAAAGAATGTTTAAAACATATAATACTATAACCATGAATAGATGTTGGATTAGATAGTAATAAAAATTTCTCTTACTTATAAATAAGAGGTGAGAAATACTCAAATGGACTAGACAAAAAATGACTCTTAAAATCTTTTATGCTTTTACCTTCTCTTCTATTATTACAACTTATATTGATTATCAATAAAGCGATAATTAATACGATAAATTTAAGACTCTTTTTCATTCGATTCTATTTGTTGTTAGGGTAAACGCATCAAAATATTGTAATTGAAAATCAGTAATTTATGAAAGTTGATTTTTTATAAATTAAAATAATCTGATTTTATAATACTGCTACATCGAAAATATTTTTTATTGAAAAGCGAAACTTGAATCATCAAGTTTCGCTTCTTTATTTTTCAGCAATAATATAATTATAAGACTATTCTACTTACTCGCCACCCATTCATCCACCAAATCTTCCAGTACATCCAATGGTAATGCTCCATTAGTCAATACAACTTCGTGGAATTCTCTGATATCAAATTTATCGCCTAATTTTTTCTTAGCTGCTTCCCGTAATTCTAGGATTTTAATCATTCCTATCTTGTATGCAGTCGCTTGTCCAGGCATAACGATATGGCGTTCCACCATTTTGACACAGTCTGATTCGCTGTTGGAAGTATTCGATTTATAATAATCTATACTCTCTTGGCGAGTCCATTTTTTGGAATGAATTCCTGTATCGACGACGAGACGACAAGCACGCCAAAGCTCCATTGCTAAACGTCCAAAATCAGAATATGGATCTTCGTAAAAACCAATCTCTTTTGGTAGAAATTCAGAATACAATCCCCAACCTTCTATGTATGCTGTGAAATTTCCAGCAAACTTTCTGAATTTAGGCATGTTTTCCATTTCTTGAGCGATGGAAAGTTGCATGTGGTGTCCAGGGATAGCTTCATGATATGCCAATGCTTCCATCTGATAATTAGGCATCGATTTCATGTCATAAGTATTGGCATAATATGTGCCAGGACGACTTCCATCTGGAGCAGGATCTTGATAAAATGCCTTTCCTGCGGATTGCTCACGAAATGGTTCTACTGCCTTTACGACCAATTTAGCCTTTGGTTTCGTGATAAATATTTCATCTAATTTCAATCTCATCGCATCTATCAATGCTTCTGCATCTGCCATGTAGGCATCTTTTCCTTTTTGTGTTCCTTCGTAGTAAAATTGAGCATCTTCTCTCATGAAAGCAAAAAATTCTTGTAAAGAACCTTCGTAATTCACTTGTTTCATGATATCTTTCATCTCTCCATGAATACGATCTACTTCTGATAATCCTAACTGATGAATTTCATCAGAGGTCATATTCGTAGTCGTAATTTTTTTGAGTCTATATTTGAAAAAATCTTCTCCTTTATCAAATTTCCAAACGCCATCATCATCTGTAGCGATTCTTTTTTGGGATTGTAGGAATTTGATTAGATTTTCGTAGGCTGGTCTGACATTGGACATCAAGCGTTTTTCGCAACCTAAAAGAAGTGTTTTCTTTTTGGCATCTTTAATATCCAATGCTTCTACTTTCTTTTTAAAATCAGCATACAGTGTACTTTCTTCTGTTCCAGGAAAAGGCTTTCCTGTGATGACGTTTTTACAATCATTAATTACATGATCAAAAACGAATTTTGGTGGTACAACTCCGTTTTTCTCATTTATTTGTAACTTTCTTATCACCTGACCTACAAGAGCTTGAATACCTTCCAAACGACTTAAATAAGCAGTAGCATCTTCGTAAGTTTCTATATCATGGATATTAATTAAAAAGGCAGGAATATCTGCATGTTTTCCATGCATCTGATTGACTGGATAACCATAGTTTCTCCATTTATAATTATCTATGTTTCCTTGACAAAACAACTCGAATAGCTTATAACTGACCTTTGTTTTTCCATCAAGTTTTTGATAATCAATGCTATCTTTTATTGTTTGTAGGCTATTTTGATAGAAATTCTTATTGTCCAATTCTGCGTTCTCACTGATTTCATCCCATTCTCCATAGTTCTTTTTAATTCCTAAATAGGATTGCCATTCTGGGCTTCTATCTACAGCATTGTCAAATGCCTCATCAAACATTAGATTGGCTTTTTTGCTTTCTGCTTTGACTATTTCAAGAGGAAAATTGCTGTTATTCAGATTGGTTACTTCATCTTGTTTTTTGCACGAACTTAGTATAAACAATACGGATAATGCCAGTAGTAATTTTTTCATGAAAAGTTAGTTTTGTATTCAAATCATGTAAAGATATTGATTCATTGCCACATTGTTACATGGTTCGATGGTTGATATCTTTATTTCTTAGCCATAGGAGTATTGTTGCTATTAGAAAAATAGCTATGATTATATAATTTTTTATAAATTATATTGGAATAATTGAAATCAATGGAGCAATGGACAAGTATTTACTCCATCACATCTCCATATACATACAACTTTTCAGCCTTCCTTTGTTTATTGATAAATACCTTAATTTCTTTGGCAAATTCCCCTCTGTCATTGGCATCATATTCTACAACAATATGGCTCGTGTCGCCTGACATGACGTATTTATTATTCCAAATAGGAGAAGTACAGCCACAAGAAGTACGTACATTATCCAGCTTAATAGAATCTTCTGTAACATTGGTAAAAACGAAGGTGGCAAAAACGGGTTCCTTCTGTTCTACTATACCAAAATCGTGCTCTGTCTTATCCCAAGTTACTTTAGAAATGGGCTCTTCTAAAATAAATAAATTGGTAATTAATATGATGAATAGTATGCTTTTCATTTTTTATTTTATTTAAATGCAAGAAACTTATATCATAGCCATTTCCTGCTGTACTACGCCTCTCATTTCTTTGAGTCTCGTGGCTATTTTGTGGTGTTCTACAGATATTTTACGAGTTTGTTCTCCTTCGTGTTCTAGCATCAGGTCAAACTCCTTAAAATTACCTTCCACCTTTTCTTTCACATTACTAACGTATAATTTCAGTTTATCATCTACTTCGCTCTCTAATTTTTTTCTACCTCGTTCGATTTCATTCTTATATGAACCTAGTATTTTCTTTCTTCCAATCCCTACTGTTATCCCTGCAAATAATACGCCTACTGTTGTCAATATTCCTCCAGTGATGTCAAAAACAGCTCCTTGTGTCACAGCAGCGATGACCATTCCTATCACAGCTAAACCAGATCCAGTAGCAATATTAGGCGAAAAACTTTCTTCTGAAGGCAATACTTCATCATCTTCAAAATTTTCAGAACGTTTCATGAACTGATTGAAAGTATCTCTCAAATCATCCATCACAGAATTTCGCTTATTAGCAATATGACTAAATATTTCATCACTACCTTTGAGGACAGTTTGGTTTGATTTGATTTTCATATCTATCAAACTCACCATCTGACTAACGCTGTCTGTCAAATCATTGACACCCATATTTAGTTTTTCTGTTAGTTGATCTTTGAGTTCGTGTTCTAGACGATATTTCAGTTCATCTATCCAGCCTTTTGTAGAAGCATCTTTATTAAAAATAGAGGAAATCGCTTTTTTAAATACACTCACAAAAGAAAGTCCTTGACTCAGTTCATCTCCTATTTCCCCTGTTACCTTATCATAAGTGGTTAAGATATTTTCTGTCAATACATCTACTTGATAATTGGATTTACCCTGTTGCTTATCTAGTGTTTCAGATACATCTTTTCTAAAATTTTCATCTGCCAGATATTGCTCTTCTCTTTTTCTTAATCCATCATTGATTCTATCGGAAATATTGATAGACGTAGCAATATTATTATCTAGTTTTAAAACAGGAGCTTTACCACCTGTGATGTTATCTGCTATATATTTTCTTAGATTAGGATAGCCACTATTTTCTGTATCGCCTTTCATTTCCAATTTTGCAGAAACAGAATATATCTTGGCATCATTGACCCCTTTTTTCTGTGCATATTTGAATACACCACTTTCATTGATCACTAGATCTTCTGGTTCCATTAAGTCTTTTTGCTGTAGTACAAAGATGACTTTTTTCCTCCATTCGTCTCTAATAAAATCCAAAAATTCCCAAGCAGATTGTCTATATGGATTCTTGGCTTCGAATACAAAAACGATTAAATCTGATGCAGGAATAAAACTTTCTGTGATCTCTTGGTGATGTGCAGAAATGGTATTCGTTCCTGGCGTATCTACGATAGCAATTTCCTTTAGGATTTCTGCTGGCGTGTATATCTTTTTCAAGTGAGGATTGACACCTACTACTTGTACTTCTTCACCATATAAGATTTGTTGAATGGTATCTGTACAAGGATCTGGTGCTACTTTACATACATTTTCTCCTAAGAGTGCATTTACAAAACTACTCTTTCCCGCTTTCACTTCTCCTACCACCACAAACATAAACGGCTCGTTGATTCTATTCCTCAATTCACTTACAGTAGTCGCCAATGGATCGTTACCAATACCAACCGTCATGCGATGCAAATCCTTGATGATTTCATCTAGTTGAGCTCTCAGATTACGAAGATTATCATTCAATAAGTCAGCCATAAAAGTAATATTAAAGTCGGTTTTCTTGATTTTAGACCAGTTCTATGAACAATGTCCTGATATTTAGACTTCAAGTTATGAAAAAAGTCAGTTTTATTATGGAAGTTATTACAAAGGAAGACATTTTAAGCTATGAAAAGAGCTACAGAACCCACTTTATGAATTCTTTAAATGGGTATAAATCTGCTAATCTTATAGGAACAAAAGATAAAGCAGGCCAAAGTAATCTTGCCATATTCAGTTCTGTAATTCATATGGGATCTAATCCTCCGTTATTAGGTTTCATCACTAGACCAGATACGGTATCTAGACATACTTTGGAGAATATCAGAGAAACAGGTATTTATACGATTAATCATATCAATACAGATATTGTCGAACAAGCTCATCAGACTTCTGCAAGATACGAAAAGGATGTATCAGAGTTTGAAGAATCTGGACTTAACTCACAGTATATCAATGATTTTAAAGCTCCCTTTGTAACTGAATCTTTGATAGGTGTAGGAATGCGGATCAAGGAAATTATTCCAATTCCTAGTAATGGAACATTACTTGTGGTTGGAGAGGTTCAGTTGGTATCTTATTCTGATGAATGTGTACTGGAAGATGGTAAGATAGATTTGGTAAAAGCGAAAACTGCTGCGATTAGTGGGCTGGATACTTATCATTCTACTGAGCAGATTACAAGATTGAGTTATGCTAAGGCGGGTAAGAAATTGAAGCGTATTTAAGTAAATGGGGTTATAAATATTACTGGACTCGATTGGTAATTATACGCGAGTAATTTTTCTTGCCTTTGTCCTTTTTGGTAGCGAAAAAACGAAAAACTACTCAACTGAATAATATTGGGCAAGTAAAAGTCTGGTTTCAGAAGAAAAAGGAATATTATAACTAATAATCATATAAACAAATCTCTATAATCTCAGATAAATCTGAATGTGTATTGGTTTTTAGATGAAAGGAGTGAATAGTTAACAAAATTATTTATTTTTGTATCCTAACTAATAGACACTACACGATGGGAAGAGCATTTGAATATAGAAAAGCGACCAAATTTGCCAGATGGGATAAGATGGCAAAGGAATTCAGTAAGGCAGGAAGACAAATAACGATGGCTGTAAAAGAAGGCGGCCCTGATCCAGATTCCAATCATACGCTAAGAAGAGCGATACAAAATGCGAAAGGTGTTCAGATGCCTAAGGATAGAATTGAGGCAGCTATAAAAAAAGCATCTTCTAATGATACTTCTGGATTTACTGAATTGGTCTATGAAGGAATGGCGATGCATGGCGTGGCTATAGTGATAGAAACAGCTACTGATAATTCAACTCGTACTGTGGCAAATGTGCGTTCTTATTTCAGAAAAACAGGCGGACAGCTAGGAACCAATGGAATGCACGATTTTCTTTTTAAAAGAAAAGGTGTTTTCTATGTAGAGCTTGAAAAAATAGCAGATCCAGAAGAATTAGAATTAGAATTGATAGATTTTGGTTTAGATGAATTGAAAAAAGAAGAGGAAGAAGGTGTAGAATATTATATGCTGTATTCTGATTTTCAAGAATTCGGAAATTTACAATCGGCTTTAGAAAAACAAGGTATTGAAGTAAAAAAATCTGAATTGCAGCGTATTCCTATGCACACCAAACAAGGTTTGTCTGATGAGCAAATAGATGATGTATTAGCTTTGATTGATAAATTAGAGGAAGATGATGATGTACAGGAAGTATTTCATAATTTGGATTAATTAAATAGGTGTTTAGATGAAAGTGAAAAAAATAGCCCTGTTTACAATGATTGTAATGATTCATAGTTTGGCTGCTGCTCAAACTGGAATCTTTAAAACTTATGAGGATTTTTTAAGTAACAATGTTATTGAATACAAAAATTACTCTTATACTCATCACACCTTTGGAAATTTCAAAGTGGCATTTATAGATAATGATGACAAAACTGTAATATTTGATTTAAATAAAGAATCTATATGGGGATATAGAAAAGGAGATGGTAATATATTAAGGGTTGATAAGAGAAATAATCCTAATGTTATAATTATGCGTGGCGACATCGTAACATATGGGAATTATTCTACTAAAATTTCTAATGATGGTTTTGAGATGAAATCAAATCAATTTTTTCCTCAAATTTCTTTGGGATTGAATGGTGAGATGATTCGACTAACAAAAAAGAACTTGAGAAAAATGTTGAAAGATGATTTTTCTGCCTTACAGGAATTGAAAAAAACAAGCAAGAATATTCAGGCTTTATTTGATTTTGTCCTACGTTATAATGGATAAAAGTAACATTAATTTATCAATATATTATTCCCTAACTCGTTTAAAGTCAAGACTCAACTTAATACCTTGATGTTCTATTGATACTTTTTATGGAATATTAGCATCATAATTTTCTAAGGAAATAATAACTTTCTTTTTACCAGATTTACTTGATTTTTCAATAACAACTGGCTTTACAATATCATCATTCATAAAATAATGGCGATGTTTTTTTCCTTTTATTTTTAATATTTGTTGTCCATCTTCTGATTCTAGCCATTTTAGTTTGGAGTCTTTTCTATCATTTGCTAATAGCAATCTAAAGTCATTTTCGATGACATTCAACAATATTGGACGATTGAGTTTTAGATTACATTGATGAAGGATTCGTTTTTGAGATTACTAACTGATGTTACGCACGATTAGATTAGCCGTTATTTTGGTTTCATATTGACTGGTCACTATATTTCAGTACGGTGTTCATTCGTTCTTGTTCTTTTTTGTGGGAAAAAGAACCAAAAACCACCCGACCGTATGCGGTTCTTAACGCTACAACAATACTTAAAATCCTAAAAAAAATAAAAACTTGCTTCAACAGTATTTCTCTTTCCTTATTTTATCTGCTATCTAACTATAATACTTCTGTAATCGCCAGTTATATGCTCAAACAGTATTTTGTTTTAAACAGATTTTAAGCATCATATCTACTAAACTGCATAATGTCGGGAGCGTAAACACATTATCTAAAAAAATCATAACCGACTGATCAATAACGAACTGAATGGGTATTAAAAAAAATGGCATACTGTATGAGCATTGATGAAGAAAATAAAAAGAGACCATACTAGATAAGTGATGCTATTAAAAGAGAAAAAAATCGAATTAGCGAGTTTATGCAATTTAGTATTTTTTGAACGTTAAAAAACCCATCGGGTCTAGATTTTTTTGGTACTTTTTTTATCAATGAAAAAAAGTAGGGGATATAAAAGAATAACTGAACTCAAAACGCTACCTACATAGCGTTATTTAAATATGAATAATATCATTAGAACCATATCTTGCGTAAGATCAGTAAATAAATAATATTAGTATTTAATAAGTATCTATTTCAAAAAGTAACATATTTATAAAAAGAAAATAACAAATGAGTAAAATACTATATTAACTTTTGGATGTTTTAACATTGAGAAACGAGGATCAAGGAGTGGTTCCTATTTTGGAAATGGTTATAAATAATGATATTTTTAATCGAATGAGGTATCTTTCCTTTGATTATTGTTTCCTTAATAACTCTTTGTTCATTAATAACTTTAGTAACTATCCGTAAAGCAAAAGATGAAGCTACTTCAAATTCGCCTCATAGGAATTAATGCTTTAAACTCCTTTTCATTGATGTCCGCAGTCATATCTGTTTTGATAAAACCAAGAGGACTGCACTCACCGTTATTTTTCTTCTGCCTAATTCCTGCACCAGAGCTTTATTTACTCCAACTAGACCAGCTTTAGAAGTAGAATAATTTATTTGTCCTGACAAGTCTTTAATTCCAGATAATGATACCACATTTACAATTCTACCATACCTATTAGCAATCATCTTCCTCAATACCATTCTAGTCACATAAAAAAGGCTATCCAAATTCGTTTTCATAATATTAGACCATTCCGAATCCTCTATTAACAACATTAGGATTGGTTTTTGGATTATTAAAAATTCATAGCTTCTGAAAATCAAGCAATTGCTACTAACGTTGGTCTGTAAAGCAAATACCGCTAGGTATAGCTAATGCGTATTTCATTTAAAGTAGCTTAAATTTTATGAGGTATTAGTTTTTATTACAGTGCATAAAAAATAATGAAACAAAAATATTTTCAGAAAACTTAGTAAATAAAAGTAAACATTAGTAAGATGAAAAGCTAAAAATCATAATTATTGTTATTTTATTAAACATCTTATAACCGTTCTTTTCTTAACTTGATATTGCATATGTTTGTATTTATAAATAAAATCGTATTCATATCATGAAAGTAGGCATTACTGGAGGAATAGGCAGTGGGAAAACAACCGTTTGTCGGATATTTGAATTATTAGGTATTCCTGTTTATTATGCAGATGATAGAGCTAAATGGCTCATGAAGCATGATCCTAAACTTATCGAAGGGATACAGAGTCTTCTTGGCACAAGTGCTTATTTTGATGATGGTGAACTCAATAGACCTTACATGGCCTCTATTATTTTCAATGATAAAGCTAAATTAGAGCAAATGAATACTATGGTTCATCCTGCTGTATGGATGGATGGAGAGAAGTGGAATCAAGAACATAAAGCTGCTCCGTATACATTAAAAGAAGCTGCTTTACTCTATGAAACTGGAGGATACCAATTGATGGATCAAATGATTACTATATTTGCTAATAAGAAAGTGAGATTAAAAAGAGTCATGTCTAGGGACAATGCTACTCGACAAGAAGTATTCGCACGAATGGATAAGCAAATGCCTAACCTAGAAAAGGCAAGAAGAGCAGATTTTGTTATTAAAAATGATGGAAAACACTTGATTATACGACAAGTATTGGAAGTACATCAAAAATTATTAATACTTGCAGCTAAGTAAACAAAGTAGTTTCTTACTTTTGCGTTCTATATGTTTATTAAGAATTCAATGATTGATTTAAAACGCTAATATTTAATCTAAATATAATTATGAAGAAGTTTATCGTATATACGATTTTAGCAGCCTTGATTTTTACACAATATTCTTGTGAAGACAACTCTTTAAAAACAGAAAAAAAGGAAATCAGGGACTACTTACAAAGTGAAGGGAAATTAGATGAAACAGTAGAAACGGACGAAGGGGTTTTCGTTTATATATCTGAAAATGGTACAGAAGGTCCAGAAATGCCAGAATTAGGTTATAAAGTAAATGTACGTTACAGAGGTTGGCTTTTAGCGACAGGCGAAACATTTGATGGTGGAGATGGAGCAACAACACAGTTTACTTTAGATGGTACTTCTCTTATATCTGGCATGACGGTAGGATTGCAAGAATTCAAGAAAGGAGATGTAGGTGAGATTTATATTCCTTCAGCATTGGGTTATGGTTCTATACAGGATAGACCTACCAGCAGTGGTGTGAACATAGAAGCAGGATCTATTCTTGTTTTTGATGTTGAAATGGTAAGCTTTTTTGAATAAAATACAGGGATGAACATATTAGTTATTAATTGTGGAAGTTCTTCTGTCAAAATAGAAGTTATTGATACACTAAATGGTAATCGTCTATTAGAGATGAATATCCAGCGAATTAGTGATGAACCATTAGTTGATTTCAATGATGGGAAAAAGATTAAAATCGACGAAACAGGACACCAAAAGGTCCTTGATTTTGCTTTTCCTTTATTGATGAATAAACTAGATGGCATTGTTATCCATGCAGTGGGGCACAGAATTGTTCATGGAGGAAATTTCTTTGATGAGCCTATTATCATAACAGCTGATGTAGAGCAAAAAATCGAAGACTTATCCAGTCTAGCTCCTTTGCACAATCCTGCTAATCTCAAAGGAATCCGTGTAGCAAAACAATATTTTAAGGATATTTCCCACATGGCTGTATTTGATACTGCGTTTCATTCCACCTTGCCAAGAAGAGCAAAAACCTATGCTATTCCTAAGGAACTCGCAAAAAAATATCAGATACAACGCTATGGTTTTCACGGAACAAGCCATGAATATGTAGCAAAAGAAGCTGGAAAATATCTAGATACAGATATAAAAGAACAGCGAATTATTACCTGCCATTTAGGAAATGGATGTAGTATCACTGCTATAGAATATGGTAGAAGTGTAGAAACCAGCATGGGAATGACTCCCTTAGAAGGACTGGTAATGGGAACAAGAAGTGGCGATATAGATCCTGGTATTTTGGTTCATTTATTAGTTAATGAACAGCTCAGTCATACAGAATTGGATCGCTTACTCAATAAAGAAAGCGGACTTAAAGGTATCAGTGGTGTAAGCAATGACATGAGGGATATTATCCAACAAGCGTCAGAAGGAAATGATGATTGTAGGCTGGCTATTCAAGTTTTTGCACATCGATTGAGAAAATATATAGGAGCGTATGCTGCTGTGATGGGTGGTGTAGATGCCATTATTTTTACAGGAGGTGTTGGAGAAAACAGTCCAATGATTCGCCACAGGGTTTGCCAAAGATTGGATTTTTTAGGAGCGATTATCAATGAGGATAAAAACCATGATATTAAATTATCTAATTCAAATCCAATCGCAGAATTTTCATGGAATCATAGTCGTGTAAAACTACTTGCCATCCAAACAGATGAACAATTATCCATTGCTAGACAAACTGCAAAATTACTGAAAGGGGATTTGAAAGTCAATAGTATACCTCCTATTCCTGTCGCTATTTCTGCCAGACATTTACATTTATCCAAGGAAACTTTAGAGCAATTATTTGGAGAAGGGTATGAATTAACGGTCAGAAAGCCTTTATCTCAACCAGGACAATTTGCTGCCAATGAAACGGTAAAAGTCGTTGGACCTAAAAACAGTTTTGAAACAGTACGTATTCTAGGACCTTTGCGTTCAAAGGATCAATTAGAAATATCTCGTACAGATGAATTTTTTTTAGGAATAGATGCTCCTATAAGAGAATCAGGAAAGACAAATAATACGCCAGGTTGTATTCTTGAAGGACCAAAAGGCAAGGTGCAAATTCATAATGGCGTCATTTGTGCATGGAGACATATACACATGACTCCAAAAGATGCCATGTTATTTGGTGTGAACGATAGAGATATCGTGGATGTTAAGATTAATAGTGATGAAAGAAGTCTTACCTTTGGTAATGTACTGATTCGAGTATCTCCAAAGTATAAATTGGAAATGCACATTGATACAGACGAAGGAAATGCAGCGGAAATCAGTAGAGGAGCCACTGGTGTTTTACTAAGTACAGATGGCGAGGCAAGATTGACAAAAAAGAAGTTAAAATAACGGTTTATTGAAAATACTGACTAAAATATTTAGAACGATTTGGGGAATGTGGCATGCACTGTGGTTTTTTCTTACAGTGGTCATTTTTGCTCCATTTCATATCATACTTGCTCCTATTTTTGGCGAAAAGGCAGCCAAGTTTTTGATGTTCATGACTTATCGAATCGCAGCTTATTTTATACTTGTTCCCTGCTTACTTTTCATCAAAAATCATGGACGGAAAAAGATAGATAAGGATCGTTCTTACATGGTAGTAGGTAATCATCATTCTAATCTCGATTTTTATGTCCATCCTCATTCTACTCCAGTATATATTCGAGTATTAGTTAAGAAAGAACTGGAGAAAATTCCATTATTTGGTTCTGTAATGAAATCCATCGCCGTATCTGTAGAGCGAGGAGATAGAGATTCTGCGAAAAGAAGTTTTGCTACACTAAAAGAAAAATTGGATAAAGGATACTCCATTTTTATTTATCCAGAAGGGACAAGAAATAGAAAACAGGAAATGTTTGGCGATTTCAAAAAAGGAGCATTTCGCATGGCGATAGAACATGAATTGCCTTTACTTATTTCAACTATTGGTAATTCTAGACAATTATTGGATCTTAGGAACGGCTTATTCGACGCTCGTCCAGGGATAGTTCATGTATATTGGGAAGAAGCCATTGAAACAAAAGGTATGACCTTCGATGACATTCCAGCACTCATGGAAAGAACCAAAGAAGTGATGCGAAAAAACATCCTAAAACACCAAAAACAAGCATGAATCCAGCTTTAGATCATTATACATCTCCTAGTTATTTCATTGATTCTGAGAATAAGGATATTTCTTCATGGGCTGAAGAAATTACTCAAGGAATAGAACCAATTCATGAACAAGCCATAGCCTTATATTATGCAGTGAGAGATGGTTGGAGATATAATCCTTATCGTATTTCATTGCTACCAGAACATTCTAAGGCTTCCAGTATTTTGGATCGGGATATAAAAGAAGGACATTGCATAGATAAGGCGATTCTGCTTTGTGCCTTAGGAAGAGCTGCAGGCATTCCTTCACGCTTGCATTTTGCTAATGTAAAAAATCATATTGGAACTGAAAAATTAGAGGAATATCTAGGTACTAATGTCTTAGTTTTTCATGGTTTTTTGGAATTTCATTTAAATGGAGAATGGGTGAAATGTACTCCTGCATTCAATGACCAATTATGTCAAAAACTTAATGTAGTTCCTTTGGAATTTGATGGAAAAAACGATTCTATTTTTCAAGAATATGATAAAGAAGGAGGACAGTTCATGGAGTATTTACATGATTATGGAATCTTTCATGAATTTCCGTTAGATATGTTTGAAATGGAAATTAGGAAATATTATCCTAAGGTTTTTGAGCATTTAGGATAAAGGATTAATACAGTCTAGTAGACTAATCTTTTCCATTCGTAAATTTGAATGTAAATGCTGCCGCTACACCTGCCAAAAAAATAGCGAAAAGTAGTACCCATAGACCAAGCACTCATTTCTCCTACAGTAATCCCCAATGCTACCGCAGGATTAAATGCTCCTCTTGATATACCACCCAAAGCATAAGTGAAACGAATTCAATTGAGCCGTTATGCTTGTTCTTTTTCCTTCTAAAAAACAAGCATAATGGCTCAATTTATTAAATACGTTTTACTTATTTTACAATATCATTTCGCTAAAAAAATTGTTAGAAGTTTTAAATATGGACATTATACTAATAGGCTATGGAAGAATGGGAAAAGCGATAGAAGGCTTTGCCATAGAAAAAGGACATAAAATCGTCTTAAAGATAGACAAGGAAAACCTAGAAAAATTTAATCCTAATAATTTAAAAAAAGCGGATGTAGCTATCGACTTCTCTCTACCCCACTCTGCTTTCAATAATATAAAAACGTGCATAGATACAGGTGTTCCTGTAATATCTGGTACGACTGGTTGGACTGAAAAATTACCAGAATTACAACAGTACTGCAAAGAAAAAAATGGAACATTTCTTTATGCTTCCAATTTCAGTATTGGTGTCAATATCTTCTTTGAAATCAATCAATTATTAGCTCGATTAATGGATAATCATTCCCAATATGATGTTTCAATGGAGGAAATACATCATGTTCATAAGCTAGATTCTCCTAGTGGAACTGGAATTACTTTAGCTAATCAAATCATCCAGCATCTAGGAAGAAAAACTAAATGGAAAGAAATAGAAAATGCTGATAAAGAAACATTAGGTATTCATTCTAAAAGAATCGAACTGACTCCTGGAACTCACGCTGTGCAATACAGTTCTGAAATTGATACCATAGATATTATTCATACTGCTCATTCCAGAGATGGATTTGCTAAAGGAGCATTATTAGCTGCTGAATGGATTGCTAATAAAAAAGGAGTATTTGGAATGAAGGATGTTTTGGGACTTTGATTTTGGAAATTAGGATTTTATGTAAAAAATTAAATTTTAGAAAAATGCTCAAAAAAATAAGTAAGGGAGTAGGTAATAAATAGACTACCCGTATTTGACTTAGGGGGTTTATTGTCAATCGAGGCAAAAAACGGAGGAATAGCCGTAGCTATCACGAGGCTTTTTAACAAAGAGTGGCAGTAAATTAGCAAGTCAAGATGGGTATGTTATCTATTACCTACTCCCTAAAATAATCATTTCTACTATTTTCTTACTTCCTGTAATTTACCTCTGTTTCATTAATCTCAAACTATACCATCATCCTAATATCACTACTGAAAATAATATTACTTACAATTCAGAACAGCTCAAACATCTTCGATTCATACAATAAAAAATGAATCAAGGTGCAGATATCGAAATACAACATATGTAATACTACATTAGCTGTTTCCTCACCTATAGGAATTCGTATATTTTCTAAGGAACAAAGAATCACATATAGTGCATATTATTCTGGATGGAGCAATTATTTATTAGGAAAGAAAATATTACTCAATTCAAAGGAAGAAGCATACGTTCTTCCATGAGTTTGATACTTTGTTTCATGCATAAAATTGATCCTCATTTTTCTAATGAATTATTCCAAAAATACAAAGACGAATTTCTGACGTACAAATTTCGTTTGCCTGGCATTCGAGAGCATTATAAGGATACTGATTTAGGAGCTGATGTAGATTCTGGACTAGGAAGGTAGGAATAGGAAAAATTATTTACTAGGACAGCTCGCTATCGCAGATATATTTATTACTTGGGTAAATGCGACTGAAATAGAATCGATAGAAAAAGTGGAAACTACTTGGAGGGTGGAGATTTCAATTACGCTCTATTTTAATCAGTCTTATTTTTCTAGCATCTATCTGGTGGATGTGAAAATAGATGCTAATAGAAGACTATTTTGAGCTTCTCCCATATATTTATAAACTAATAAATCATAATTTTCGTTGTCTTTACAACAAAGTGATAATAGCATTCTAAAAGAAATATCCTTATCTTATAAATATAAACAACTCTAAATAAGATGAATATACAATCACTCAAAATTAATCTATTCCTCCTTTTTGCCATGTTTTTTTCATTCCTACATTTAGGCTATGGACAGCATGATGAAGAAAATTGTTCAGAACATGATCATATACACCAGCATGATCCACATCCTCATGATAATTCATTAAAGCTTGAATTTATTCAGAATAATAATCAATTCCATGAAAATATAAAATATGAACTTCCTCTAGGAGGTATCAATAAGCTATACTTAGAAGAAACTATTTTTACTTATCTTTTTTATGATGAAGAAGCCACTCATGCCATTCATGATTTAAAACTGAAGGGAACAGAAGAAGAAGTCAATAATTTCAAACTACCTGGTCATGCTTATCGAGTGAAATTCAAAAATGCAAATCCTAAAAGCATTAAGGGTTTAGATAAAAAGAAGCATTATCACAATTATTATTTAGGAAAAGACTCCTCCAAATGGGCAACAAATGTTCCATTATTCTCACAGGTAAAATATGATGATCTCTATCCCAATATTGATTTATTAGCTTATTCGGAAGAAGAACATTTCAAATACGATATTATCATCAAAAAGGGAGGTAATCCTAATGATATTTTATTAGAATATGAAGGGATGGATAAACTGTCCTTAAAAGGAGGGCATTTGCTGATCCATACATCCGTAGGCACAACGCGAGAAGCCAAACCTTATACTTATCAAGTCATCAATGGGAAAAAGATAAAAATTCCCTGCCAGTATAGACTCAATGACAACCAATTATCTTTTCATTTCCCCAAAGGTTATAATGAAAAATATGAACTAATTATAGATCCAGTAGTCGTAGCTGCTACTCTGTCTGGCACTAATCTATCTGAAAATTTTGGACATACTGCATGCTTCGATAATGCAGGAAATATCTATGCTGGAGGTATTTCTTTTGGAATAGGCTACCCTACTACTAATGGAGCATTCCAACAAAATTTCGGCGGCGGCACTATCTCTTTCCCTACTGATATAGCTGTAAGCAAATACAACCCTGATGGTTCTAACTTGCTATATGCCACTTATATAGGTGGGTCAGAAAATGATGAGCCACATAGCATGATAGTCGATTTTAATAATCAATTATGTATCCTTGGCACGACAAACTCTGCTAATTTCCCTGTACTTAATAATGCTTTTCAAAATACTAAAAGTGGCGACATTGATATTGTAGTAACCAAAATAAATGCCAACGGAACAGCTTTGGCAGGTTCTACCTTTATAGGCGGAAGTGACTCAGACGGAGTTAACTTATCTAGTTTGGATGTATCCTATGGAGAAGATAACAGAGGAGAAATTATGTTGGATGGACAAGGGAATATCTATGTTGCCTCTACCAGTTCTTCCACCAATTTCCCTACCACACAAAATGCTTTACAAGAAAATGCAGGAGCAGCACAGGACGGCGTAGTCTTCAAATTCAATAGTGATTTGAGTACGCTCTTTTGGTCCACCTATCTAGGAGGAAATGATAATGATACAGCAGCAGGATTAAAAATAGATGACGATGGAAATGTAATCGTAGTAGGGACAGCAGGAGCATCCAATTTTCCTATGGTTGGGGGAGGAATACAAAGTAATTGGATGGGTGGAGAAGAAGACGCATACGTAGTCGTCATTTCTCCTAATGGACAAAGTATGCTTAGGGGGACATTTTTGGGAACAACTAATGGCAATGATCATGGATATTTTGTGGATATAGATGAGAATAATAATATTCATGTACTAGGTACAACCACTGGCTCTAATTTTCTTCAAACACCAGATGCTTATTCCAATATTCCCAACTCACCCCAATTCCTGACAGCGCTTACGCCTCAATTAGATAATGTAGTCTATTCCACCACTATTGGTACAGGAACTTATAATGGTAGTTCATACAATTTCGTTCCTATTGCCTTCATGGTAGATAAATGTAACAATATTTATTTTTCTGGATATTATGCCGTTTCTGGTTTACCTACCACAGCAGATGCTATCAGCACTCTTGGTAATTCGTTTTACTTAGGCGTACTTACTCCCGATGCAGAAAATTTATCCTTTGGTACTTATTATGGTAAAGCGGATCATGTGGATGGAGGTACAAGTCGTTTTGATAAAAGTGGGATTGTGTATCAGGCTGTTTGTTCATGTACTGATGCGAATGGTAATAATGTACTCAATACACTGCCTAATGCTTGGTCTCAAAATCAGCAACAACGCTGTGATATTGGCGTATTCAAGATAGATTTCGAGGAAGAAACCGTTACTTCTGCTTTTACTGCAGCTCCTAGTTCTAGTGGCTGCGTACCTTATACCGTCAATTTTAATTATACAGGACAGGATGGAGAGGCATTTACTTGGTTGATAGATGATGTAGTCATTGCTAATTCAGATAATACGACATTCACATTTACTGAACCAGGCAGCTACAATGTCATGCTTGTTGCAGAAGCAGGACAAACCTGCAACGTGAGAGATACCTCTTTTCTACTCGTGGATGTATTGGATGGCAGTAGTAAATCCGATACCATTGCATTTTGTCCAGGAGAGGATTTATTATTTTTGGATGTATCCACAGTCAATGCTACATATAATTGGCAGGATGGCAGTACAGGAGCGACTTATTCGGTATCTCTTCCTGGTATTTATTGGGTAGATATTAATATTCCTGGATGTAGTGAAAGGGACAGTTTTTTGGTGGAAGTCGCTACTGAAATCAACCTGGAATTAGGCCCAGATTTAGTCATTTGTGATGTAGGATCATATACAATAGACGTGACAGATCCAGCAGCCTTTACTTATGAATGGAATACTGGAGAAACTACACCTGTTGCTACTTTAGCAGAAACGAATGACTACGCAGTCACTCTTACAGATATTTATGGCTGTGCCATTAGTGATGGTATTAATATTATCATTGAGGATACACCTGTCTTTTCCTTTCAAGACGAGCTGATCTGTGAAGGGGATACTGTTATTTTAAGCCCAGGTTTAGATGCAGATTATACTTGGTCTAATGGCTCCAGTGATCCTTCACTCATCATTACAGAAGAAAATGAATATTGGCTCACTTTAGATAATGGCTGTATATATAGCGATACGATGTATCTAGAAGTTTCCCTCAACCCTGTGGATATTTCTGCTACTGGTGTTTCTTGTTTTGGGAGCTGCAATGGTAGTATCGAAGGAGTTATTATTCCTGGAGAAGATCCCAATGACTTACTTATAGAATGGGATTCATCACTCGTAGGTCTAAATTTTACAGACTTATGTCCGGGGATATATAGCCTGACTGTTACAGATGAAAATGCTTGTGTATTTACCTATCCTATGGATGTATTTGAGCCAGCATTATTAGAATATGAATTAGAATGGGATAGCGTAACCTGTGCAGGAGATGATGATGGTACAATTAAAATTTCCAATATCAGTGGAGGTACTTTGCCTTATTATTTCAGCTTAGATGAAGGTATACCTTCCACAGATTCTATCATTAGTGGTTTGGGTGGAGGTACTTATCAGCTCAATATTTCTGATGAAAATGATTGTTCATTCAGTGAAGACATTTTCATTTATGAACCATTTGAAAACATGGTCGATGCTGGAGAAGATAAATGGATAGAACTGGGCGACAGTATAAAAATAGATGGCTTTGTATTACGTATGGTGGATCAGGATATTTTTTGGAATGACGCAGATGGTATTTGGTGCAATCGATGTATCAAACCTATGGCAAGTCCTGTGAATACAACTGAATACATCCTAACTGTTATCAATCCGGAAACTGGTTGTATCATAAAGGATAGCATGACTGTTTTTGTAGAAAAACCTAGGAATATATTTATTCCTAATGTATTCTCCCCTAACGAAGATGGTAAAAATGATCAGTTTACGATCTTTGCTAATCAAGGAATAAGGAATATCAAGTCTATGAAGATATTTGATCGTTGGGGTGAACTTGTTTTTGCAGATCAAAATTTTCCGCCTAATAGCCTAGACTTTGGATGGAATGGAAAACTCAATGGAGAGCCTATGAACATGGCAGTATTTGTTTATATAATAGAAGTAGAATTCTTAGATAATTATACTATTCTATACAAAGGTGACGTAACCTTACTCCGCTAAAATTTTTATAAAAAACGATAGTAGGATAAACTGTTCCTTTCAGTGCTGGTTATCATATAAAAAGAAGTAAGAGGAATGATAGGCATTCATCTCCACTTATCTTATATTTTAATCCTAATGATGTAGTAGTATTATCGTATACAAGCTCCTCCCAATTCATGAGTTTGCTTTTTGATGTATTCACAGCTATTCTATTGTAAGTACCAAGAAATGTAGCTTCCTTAGATATTATAGTGTAGTGCTTCTGCTTTAGCATAAAAATATATTAAAGTATTTAATATATCAAATTAAACTAGTTATTCCATATGATTCGAATTGGTATAATACCAATTCAAATTTATAAAGTCGCAATGGATTTGCTTAAGAATTTAAGTGAGTACTAGGCAAAAAACGCAGGCCGTAAGCTATGGCGAGTATTTTTAACGAAGTAATCGCTTAAATTCTTGGAATTATATGCGACATTTATGACTTAAATCCGCATAAGAGCATGAAGATTATTTAAAAAAAGTCATAAAACCCTTACTAAGTATTATTATTTTATTAAAAAATAACTCTTTGACAACCTTCCTTCTTAGCATTGGTCTTTGTCACAGAGATAAGTCGTTCATACTGGATTTGTACAATTTCAATTATGCTGAAGTTTTCTCCAATATCTTATCAAGATAAGACTTATTAATAACGTTATTGAAAAGAATATTTACTAATTAAAAATGAATTTATGAAAAATTTCAAATCGTACTTAACTACGATTCTTATCTTAGGAATGACTATATTATTTCTTAGCTCCTGTGGAGATGATACTGATGATTTGCCTACTTGTACAGATGGTATTATGAATGGCACTGAAACAGGCATTGACTGTGGAGGAGCATGTGATGATTGTACACTAGAAGCAACTTGCACAGATGGTATTATGAACGGAAATGAAACAGGTATAGATTGTGGAGGTGACTGTGATGATTGCACAGTAGAAGCAACTTGTACAGATGGTATCATGAATGGAGATGAAACAGGTATAGACTGTGGAGGTTCTTGTCCTAATGCCTGTACACAACAAGGAGAATACATGACTGCACTCATTGATGGTGTAGCATTCGAGGCTAATCTAGTAGCAGGTTTTGATGATGGAACAGCTATCGAATTTCAATCGGATCAGAGCCAAGAACGTCAGATGTTCTTTTCTGTACCTCCAGGAGTAGCTCCAGGAACTTACGATGTAATTACAGATGGTTATGATGCTACTTATATGGAGTTTGGAGAAGGGGAATATACCACTGAATCTGGTACAATTACTATTTCTGTAAATGAAACAAGTACTACACCTAAAGAATTATATGGTACATTTGAATTTACTGCAGTGCAGTACAGTTTTGGTACACCTATCGATACAGTTGATGTAACTGTTGGTGCATTTGGTGTGGAGTATTTTGAATAATATATTCTAAGTACAAACCAATAAAAAAGCCATGAAATCGAAATGATTTCATGGCTTTTTTATTTATATAATGATCCCTTTTTAAGAATCTATAATCGCATCATCGATCAGCTCATCACCATCGCCATCTAGATCATCAAAGCCGAATAGTTTCCCGCCATCATCCTTTGGTTTAGTATTAGCTTCTGGTAAGGCTGTAATTTTAATTTCACCTTCTTTTAAGATTCCTTCAGCTGCTTTCTCTGCTGCCTTTGCATCTTGCATATCCAGTTTATCTGCCAGTTTTTCCATTTTACTGAAAAAACCACCATGTGTATCCATCAGACTTTCATCCAATCCAGATCCAGGTATTTTTTCTATTGGCTTCTCAGCATAATCTTTTAGCTTAGCCGTCAGATCATCTACTTTTACATCCAATTTCTCCTTCGCTTCCTTCGCTTTAGGCATGATGTCTTCCTTTAGGATTTTACCAGCACCTTCTGAGCCTTCCTTGAAAAAACGCCCAGTTTCTTTTAGGCTATCACCTAAAAATTCAGTCGTTTCTTTCAAACCTTCACTAATGACATTCTTCGCTTTGTCAAAGCCATCTTTCACCTTGTCCATTAAGTCATCGCCATCATCAGCAAAAAACTTATCGTACTTATTGCCTTCCTCTTCTAATGGAGCATCCTTTTTAACAGGCTGTTCATTTTTAAGAGGATCGTTCTCTTTCCCTGATAGGAAATTTTTCAATTTATCATCCATGTGTTTACAATTTCATACTTACCAGTATCTGGTTTATAGACTACTGATAACTCATTAGTTTAATTTTAGAATCTTCACTTATCAAAATCCAAAAAATTAATTAATTGTCAGTATACATACACAAATTACAACTAATTGGAATAGATGGCAAATTTAAAAGATAGGATTCGACAAAATGCATATTTTCAACTACGATTGCATGGTAAACCAGCCTTAAAATGA
The DNA here is from genome assembly GCA_051275765.1 of Maribacter sp. Lineage (GTDB taxonomy): Bacteria > Bacteroidota > Bacteroidia > Chitinophagales > Saprospiraceae > JAHDCE01. The sequence goes on from JBNMOV010000013.1 coordinate 25,036, forward strand.
AGTAAGCACCAATCCAAAATTATATATAGGATTATAATTGAATTTAGCTTAGGGATGGCGAATAAATAAGTGTCTGGAATTGATAAGATATTTTTGTACTAGGCAAGGCGGTAAAAGTCGCGTTACGCCTTAGCGTAATAAGGTTT
>JBNMOV010000014.1:0-24914 GCA_051275765.1 Maribacter sp.
TTAAAAACGCTGTACAGCGGTGATTTTTGATTCTTTTCATCTAGGAAAAGAATAAGAAACACTTTTGTTACTAAACCAAAAACACAACGAAATTTTGATTAAAAAGCATAGGATTTTGAGCATCCTAACTACTAGATACCTCTATCATATAGATTCCACCTATTAGAATTCTGTATATTCCTAGCATATTTTACTGGATACCAGCACACTATAAACTAAATTTATTTATTTTAAGCATAAGAATATTCAGTCATTTATTAATCAAAAAACTACAAAAAACTAATTTAGGGAATAAGAAAAATATAACCTACCTGAATTCTAAAGACTAGATTCTAGGTAAAAGCAGCAAGGATTTAAGAAGGCGGGCAAATATGGTCAGGGTAATCGCTCTACTCAAACAAAACAAGAGATTATTACTCCTCCTAACCAATTTAATCACAAACCTAGTTCTAGCTGGATTAAAAAATATGAACTTAAATTTAAAGTTGAATATTTAGAGCCTTCTAAGATGGTAGAATCAGGTAATACACAACTCCCTTCTACAAAAGCAAATCCAAGGTCTAGAAAATTATTAAAAAAGCAAGAAAAAGCAAAAATGTCGAACCAAAAAATTGATAACTAGATAAAAGAGCTAAACCCAGTGTCTTAGCTCTTTTCATTGCTTCTATGTGGCGTAGAATGTGATACAGAGATGCAATGAAACGTGGTATCGAGCAAGGTGCTAATGACTGAGGACTGGCTGTAAAGTTTGGGTGTATAGCAGCAAGGATATAATTCTTGCTGCTTTTTGTTTTGAGGTTGTTAATTATTTTGCTAGTTTTAGTGGACTGAGACCCAATAAAAATGATTTTTAAAAATCTTCTAAAAAAAGTTGGACTTAGATAATTTAACATAAAACATTAAAAACAAGCTTATTATATTTATTTAAAACCAGTGTCATAATTGAAGGATAACATCCCTATAAATTTCCAAATTGATCGAGTCAAGAGCCATATCCTAAGCACTTTTTGTAAGAATAGAAATTATGAAATTAGCAATAACACTTTTTTTGTCATTACTAATTTTCGGTTGCAATCGTGCTGCTACTGTTGTTGTTGGTGTTGGTGATGACCATGCTCTTTATAATAAAGCACAAAAATATCTTATCAATTCCAGACACTTATTTATTCGCCATCCCATAGCTGGAAATTCTGGATTAGATTGGGTTTTTAATAATAAATATTGGGATACTATAAACTTAATCATCAAACCTTACCTCTATACCAATTTTTTCATAAAGAATTTCCTAAAAATTCAGATGGCAGTTGGATGTATGGAGCAGATGATATTTATAGTTTAGTAGGAGGAGAAGTCCTTCAAGCAAGAATTGATTATCCAATAAGAACTAAAAATACATGTGCATTAAAAGTTTCAATTGGTTTAAATAATTCTGGTATTGACATCCCAAATATCCCAAAAGAAACACTTTCAGGTAAAAATGGAAAATACTATTTTCTAAATGTAAAAGTACTATCAATATGGATGAGAAGTACTTTCCCGAATTTTGAAGAATACAAACACAATATTGATTATACTAATGTTAGTAGCATTTATAAAAAAATAGATGAACGCAAAGGAATAATTATTTGCTCATACATATATAATGACGAATCACAAGTTTCTGGGCATTCTGATATTTATATAGGTAATAGATGTTCAACAAGTAAAAGTTGCTCAATAGCAGGTAATGCAGACATATTCTTCTGGCATTTACAATAATATGCTTTTCGAAAAACGCCTTGTTTATTTTTAAAATACCTAATTTCCCTTTCATAAAAAACAATTCGTAATAGTGTCTATTATAAAAGGAGTAAGAAGAGAGCGTCTTACTCCTTTTGTTTTGAGGTCCTTAATTATTTTTCTAACTTTGGAAACTAAAACCCGACAAAAATGATTATTATGGATTTTAGTGAATGGAGAATAAATCCTAGATATAAAAGGTATTAAAATACCAATGCTTTTTGTACTAATTTTGTAGAGAAATCACTAGTGTATATTCGTATGTTGTGTGTCATGAAAAATGAAATTCATACTTAGTATCCTCATAATATTAATTTCACAATTCGCATTTGGACAAAAAGCTGAATTAATCTCAAAATCAAATTCTGATTTAATAGATAATGATTTATTATCAGTAGCCGTCTACTGTTCGAGCAGTAAAATATCTAAGTGATAATAAATTAATAATCGGATACGGTGGAGGATTTGGAGATAGTGGATTCTCAGTAATAGAGAATGAAAAATGGACTCATTATAACAAAACGAATTCAAATATTTCTGACCACATGGTTAGGGATATTAAGGTAGACAAAAATGGTGTTATCTGGATGGCAACAAACAATGGACTGATAAGAATGGAGGGGAATGAAATAGCACCTATTCTTTTCAGAAAAGGAATGTTTAAAAACGTTATTTTAGATATTGAAATAGATGACGAAACTATTTGGATAGCAACTAATTTCGGCTTAGTAAAAATTGAATAAGAAAAAAATGACACACAATAAGTAGACATATATTATGCTTCTAGTTTCCTTTATTTTTGGTATGGTTCAACAGTAGTCTTGGTCAATTCACTGCCATATTTTTGTATCCTCTTTTTCACGTGCTAAAGGCACAACATATACTCAAATCGCTTAATATGATAATGAAGAAAGTAGGACTTAAAAAACAAATATGAATGAACTCTGATGAAATATTAAAACGTATAATGATCTTAAAAAAGGTTCAAATATTCCAGAGCTAGACAGAATTTTATATACTGGACTTGGTTACTCGAAAGAAGCAAAGCGTACAAAGTTATATAACGATTTTCTTCATTAATTTTAAACATCACACTAATTAAAATGCAATTACCTACTCTCAATACTATAGGAGATCAAATTATAAAAGCCATAATGAATTTAAGACAAGCTCCTAAATTTATTATGGATAATAAATTATGGAGAGGATATATTTCAATTGGATGGATTTCAAAATTAAGTCTATTCATTGCAATTGTTTTTTCCTATACATTTATTACTGGAATTATTGGATTATTCATCTCTCCGGACACTACTGGAATTGTTCAAGAAGGTTCCCTATCATTTTTTAATAAATTGGAAGATTTTGGTGATATATTGCTATTCTCAGGTTCAATGAAATATTTGATTCTAATCCTTATTGAAACGATAATCTTTCATTTTGCTGTAAAAACCCAAGAAATACTTTCTGGAGAAAAAAGAGAATTAACAGTAAAGGATTTTATTGCTGCTCAAATCAGAATGATAAAGGTCGCAATTAGGTCTTGGATATTTGAGCTTATAATAAGTGCTATTCTAATTTTTATATTAAGATTGATTGGTTTAAACATACTTTCCACAGTGGTTTTCTTTGGAATACAATCTTATTTTCTTGGCCTTGCTTTCATAGATAACTACAACGAACAATATAAAATATCAATCAAGGAAAGTTTTAATATAGCTTATGACCATATCGGGGCTGCAATTGTTGTTGGAATTGTTGCTTACATATTATTTTTAATTCCTTTGTTTGGTATTATTATAACACCATTTATATGTGCTGTCGGGACTACAACTTACATGTATTACTCAAAGGAGGAACAAACTTCTAAATGATTTTAGTAGGATGATGGCTATTAGGCAATGATAAAGGGGCGTGATTCTCGCTTTTGGTAATGATTTATACTAAAAAAATGAAAATATTCAACACAGAACAAATAAAACATTGGGATGCTTTTACAATTCAGAACGAAGGCATTAATTCTTTAGAATTAATGGAACGAGCATCTGATACTTTTGTAAATTGGCTTACAGAACAATTCCCAAATAAGACGATCCCTATATATATATTTTGCGGAAATGGGAACAATGGAGGTGACGGTTTAGCTATCAGTCGACTCTTACATCAAAAATCATATGGTGTTAACGTGATAGTGCTTGCACTTTCCGATAGAAGGTCAAAAGATAATCAAGCTAATCTTAATGCTGCCCAAAAGATTAGTGATCTCAAAATTTCAACACTATCAAATAATGATAATTTTCCATCCCTTCAAGATTCTTCTATTGTCATAGATGCTCTTTTTGGAACTGGTCTCAAAAACGAACTACATGGTTTCATTCAAAATTTAGTCCATTTTTTAAATCAATTGAATGTAATTCGAGTAGCTGTAGATATGCCTTCTGGACTATTGGGAGATGAATCTTCAACAGGTATCATCTTCAATGCCGATTACACTTTCTCATTTGAACAGCCCAAATTAGCCTTTATGTTCCCTGAGAATGAGAAATATATTGGAAAGTGGATAGCAAAATCTATTTATCTTTCTGAAGCATACTATTTTAGCGAAACTACAGATAATCATCTCTTAACGGATAAGCTCGCTTTATCTCATTATAAGAAAAGAAAAAAATTTGATCATAAAGGAACTTTTGGACATGCATTATTAATGATGGGTAGTAGAGGAAAAATTGGTGCTACCGTCCTTTCAACTTTTGCCTGCTTGAGATCCGGATGTGGATTAATAACAGTTTACACGCCATCTTGCGGATATGAAATTTTACAAACGAGTATTCCTGAGGCAATGGTAATTACGGATAATAACGATTCTCATATTAGCAGTTTACCTGAAACAAATAAATACGATGCTATTGGCATTGGATGTGGACTGGGTATGGAAAATGAAACTCAAGAAGTCTTAGCTGAATTATTGCAAAATTCAAAGCAAGCATTAGTCTTAGATGCAGATGCCTTGAACATCATTGCCTCGAATCCAAATATGTTACATAAAATACCTAAAGATTCAATATTAACACCTCATCCTAAAGAGTTCGAAAGACTATTTGGAATGACTTCTAATGATTTTGAAAGGAATAGCCTTCAAAGACAAAAAGCAATCAGCATGCAATGTTTTATTTTGCTAAAAGGTGCACATAGCTGTATCGCTACACCTGATGGAACATGCTATTACAATTCGACAGGAAATCCGGGTATGGCTACAGCAGGCAGCGGAGATGTACTTACTGGAATTATTACAGGATTGTTAGCTCAAGGATACTCTTCCAAGGCTGCATTATGTCTCGGAGTATATTTACATGGATTAGCAGGAGATTTGGGTGCTAAAGAATTAGGCGAGGAATCTTTGATCGCTAGAGATATTATAAAATATCTTCCAAAAGCATTTATGAAATTGAAGGATTATTAGAAAGTCGCTCAAAATTCTATGCTTTTTTAAGCAAAAATTCCCTGCATTTTTGCTTAGGGGAGCAAAAGTGTTCTTTGTCCTTTTCCTTGATGAAAAGAACGAAAAATCACCGCTGTACAGCGTTTTATACACTCCAAAAGCTTGTAAATCCTAAACAAAATAAACTCGCTTTAATAGCATTTGTTATTTTTAGCTTCATCTGTAAAAATGTTGCAAATATTTGTTTTACAACAGTTTATGCTCAAACAGTATTTTGTTTTAAACGGATTTCCTGCACTTTTTTCACTAAACGCTGAAAGGCGGAACTTCAACATTTAATTTTTGGTATTTGTGTAATTGTTTTTTGTTTTATATCTTTAAAAAGATAGTTAGAATGAACAAAGCAACATCGTTCAAAAATACGGGGAACTTTTCATTTTAAATTTTGAGCATCCTAATTATTAGACTCCCCTTTAATCACTTTTAGGCATGCCCTTGATGTACAAGGGACTTTTATCCTATAGGTTTGTAATACTTACTTCCAAGTATTATATTTACCATTCAATGCACACCGTATGTATGTGCATAATAGCTAATACACGACAGCTATTTAGCATGCCTCTTTTTAATAGTTACATTCAAAATTTGAATAAAGTAAATGACTGATATAGAAATTGCACAAAAAGTTACCGCTGAACATATTCGAGAAGTAGCGAAGAAATTAGACATCAAAGAAGAGCATTTAGAATACTATGGTAATGAAAAGGCAAAACTGCCTTTGGATTTAATAGATGAGCAAAAAGTCAGTAAAAGCAATCTTATCTTAGTTACAGCCATCACTCCAACTCCTGCTGGAGAAGGAAAAACTACCACTTCTATTGGCTTAAGTGATGGATTAAATCAGATCGGTAAAAAAGCAGTTGTTGTATTAAGAGAACCTAGTTTAGGACCTGTTTTCGGAATGAAAGGAGGTGCTGCCGGTGGTGGATGGAGCCAAGTAATTCCAATGGTCGATATCAACCTACACTTTACTGGTGATTTTCATGCCATAAGTATGGCGAATAATTTACTTGCTGCACTAATTGACAACAACATACAAAGTAAAAGCAGAAGTTTAGGAATTGATCCACGTACTGTCATCTGGAAGCGATGTATGGATATGAACGACCGGGCACTCCGAAACATCGTTTCTTCATTGGGAGGAAAAGCTGGTGGAGTTCCTAGTGAAACTGGTTTCAATATTACAGCTGCTTCCGAAATTATGGCGATTTTATGTTTGTGTAAGGATTTAGACAACTTACAAGACATGTGCGGAAACATATACATAGGAGATACTTTTAAAGGAAAGGCTGTTTATGCTAAAGATCTCAATGCATCTGGTGCTATGACAGTTTTATTAAAAGATGCTATCAAGCCAAATTTAGTTCAAACACTTGAGGGAAATCCCGCCATTATCCATGGAGGACCATTTGCTAATATTGCTCAAGGAACTAATTCTATTATTGCCACAAAAATGGGATTGAGCTTAGGAGAATATGTAGTAACTGAAGCAGGTTTTGCAGCCGATTTAGGGGCTGAAAAATTCTTAAATATCAAATGTAGAAGAGCTAATTTATCACCCAAAGCGGTGGTGGTCGTAGCAACTATTCGTGCACTGAAATATCATGGAGGAAAGCCACTTAATAGCTTAACAGAAGAAGATGTAAATGCATTAGAGAAAGGAATGCCCAACTTAGAAAAGCACATTGAAAGTATTCAAAGTTTTGGATTACCTGTAGTCGTTTCTATAAATGCTTTTAGTAGTGATACGGAAGCTGAAAAGAAGCTAATTTATGCACATTGCGAAAAATTAGGGGTGCCGGTTGCTTTAAGTTATGGTTGGGCTGATGGAGGTAAAGGCTGCATTGAATTGGCTGAAAAAGTGGTTACTGCTGCACAAGCTTGTGACAAAAAATTTAAACCTACTTACGATCTAGAAGACTCTCCTTTAACCAAAATAGAAAAGATTTGTAGAAAGATATATGGAGCGACTAATGTAGAACTTACCGCCAAAGCGAAAAGACAATTAAAGCGATTTGAAGACTTAGGTTATAGTAATCTACCTATTTGCATGGCTAAAACGCAAAAAAGCTTAAGTGACAATGCAAAACTCAAAGGTCGTCCTGAAAATTTTGACATACACATTCGTGAGTTTGAAATTGCTACAGGTGCAGGCTTCCTTATTCCAATTGCAGGCAATATGCTTAGAATGCCAGGGCTGCCATTAACACCCTCTGCTGAAAATATTAAAATAGATAGCGATGGAACAATCGTAGGATTATTTTGACAAAAAACATGTCCTATTGAAGTTTATTATTCGTTCAGCGATTCATATTTAGTCTTTCAAATTTAAATAAAAAACCGTCAAATGTCTACAGTTCATTAGAAAAATGACGGTTTTTTATTCTTGTGATCAAGATATTATTCTATCACTTTTTTAGCATAATCATAATACAATACTCCAGTTGTTTTATTGTAAAAAGAAACATGAGCCTAATTCGTATTATCTATCTCATTATCATAGTTGGAATCACAACGAGATCCCGTGTCACCCGTGATAAAATCACGCCCCCAGCTGGCATTTAAATTAGCCATATACAATCCAAAACTCTGATCTAAAAAGATAGAGGACTATTATCGATATCGTAGGCAATGGCTCTATCTGTTCGATCCTCCTCCACTATATAATTAAACAACTCAATTTATTAATCCAGCATCTGATGAAGGAATGCTATCAACCAATTCAAATGTCCAGAGATTTGTTTCTAGTTTTGGATCTTCTTCTTCGCAGACTGGAAAAGTAAACAATGCAAAATAAATAGTAATGCAAGTTTTGTGAATTTATGTTTAATGATACAGGGATTCATAATAACATCAGTTAGTAAAATAACTTCCTTCAAATTATGCGAAGGAGTTTTGTTTATTGATGAGGCTAAAATATGTGAAATTGGATTTTTTTATCCCAACGAATGTTCCCCAACCAATTTCACAAAATCCAAGGAACTAATCATCCCTTTAATTTCCCCTTCATTCATCACAACCATATGATGTACATTATGCTTAGGCATCATCTTCGCAGATGCCTAAGCACTTGAATCTATATGAACACTTGACGAAGTCATTATATCCTCCACTGTGGCATTACTATCTACTTCTTTGCTGATATCTATAGCGGTAATAATCCCTCGAATAGTGATTTCAGCTTGTGGTGTATTCATGGGATTCGAAATAATTGGAATCGCATGGATTACTTTACCCTTCATGAGGATTCTAATTTCTTGAACGCTATTTTCTCCTATCGCAGTAGTGACTGGAACCGACATAAAATCTTTTACATATTCGCATAACTAGTGTTAGAAGTCCATAGAAGCGGTGAAACAAGTCATCATTCTGACTTTTCTCTGCATCATTAAAATTCAATAAAGGACTATTGGTAAGCATACCTATATTTTCTTTCATAGGCCCTGCTGCGTAATCCTCCTGCTTCGATACATAGCTTTCAAAAGCAATGGCACATGCTTCATCTAGCCAAATGAATTGTTGATGTGAAAAATGTTGCCAATATTGACTCCTCCAATAATTTTGTTGGATAAGGTGAAGTAGTTCATCTGTAGCAGTCATCCTCATTTCCTCCTAGTCTTCTGCTGACAAATCTTTATTCAAGAGAATCTCCTTATTGAAATTAAGTATTCCTTCAGATCTAAAGAAATTGTTAGAAACCATCTGTCTATATTAGATACTCGTGCTCGATGACCATTCTTTTAAATAAACATCGATTTTCATATTCAAACCATCCGTATTCAGACCAATTTTTTTCACATCAAGAAGGATATATTCCAACTGTTCCATGAACTTCCTCAATCGTTCTACAGGCATATCTTTATTAATATAATGTAGCTTAAAATGATGACTAATTATTATTTCATATTTCTCTACATAAACAGCATATATAAGTATCTCCGCTTCTTCATTAGCATTGTCGGGAGCATTCGAAAAAGACAAACTTCTTTTAAAAAATTGACTTTCTCCAAAGGATTAATATTCCCCAATGCACCATCTTTACCTATCTGATCAATAGTAGCTGAGATCGTTTGTGTATTTTCATCTACCTCTACTTTGTGGATGCTTGGAATGGACACACTTTCTCCATTTCTTGCGAGACCAAGCTGTTCTGTAAGAATACGAAGTTTTTTTTAATGCCTCTAAATATTTTTCTTTCAATTCTTCAGGAATAGGAAATTTAACCGTCATCACACCATCAAATAATTCGACTGGACCTACGATTTTATATGATTTTGAAGAAATATAAGTAGGATCTAAAAAATCTGCAGAATGTTTATCAGTATGCTCAACAATACAAAGATTTCCAGTAGCAAAAGAGTGAACTTCCGTTTTTGTCTGTATGTTTTCATTTTCAAAAACACCCTCTCCATCTTTGACAAGAATATTCCCAATTTCGCTTTCTCCCCAAAAAAATACAGCTAATAAGTAACATCACTAATACGCCTAATAGAAATAATCCAAGTCTAACGATATTTTTAACGAATTTGGATTTCATAGTTCTGAATTTTATTAAAAATTAAAACTACAATTTAGAACAATTTCTTAGCTGATCATATGATTTTAATTAGTACTAAAAGTGATTTTAATCAACATAAAGATTACTCATTTACTTGTATTTTTGATATCATGAGTGAAACGTATTTAATAAATTGAGCCAGAATGGGTAGTGATTTTTTCTTCTAAAAAACACAAAAAATCGTTGCATAGCCGTAGCTACAGAACTATTTTTTGTGTTTTTTAAAAGGAAAAAGAACAAGCATAATGGCTCATGTTATTGAATTCGTTTCACTGAAGAAACAAATAATCATTTTCCTATTAGCTCTTTTTGTTGGCGGATGCTTTCCATCTAAAAAAGATATGTCTCGTTGTCCTCAGCTATCTAGTGAATGCCAACAATATCATTGTTATTTCCTAGTGGACTAACTCATAAGTTAGGGTATGTTAAGCTGCCCTATACTATTCCGCCTAATAAAAACCCATCAAAAGGACTAGAACTTTTGAAGAAACCCAACTGTGAAAAGGTAAATTTTCCCATTAGGTTCGCTTCCATATAGTTCACTTTATAATTAGGATAGATGGCATTAGAAACAGCGTTATTATAATTGATATCAGGATTATTATTTCCATTCCAAATGGGGTTGTTCGTCCATGCTGTGGCCGATTTTGTATCCAATCCTTGCATACTTCCCATTGTCCAATCTAATTTTGCTAAAACTGAAAATAAATAAAGAAAAAGAATTAAAGTACTTATACTCTCCTACAATATTATAAGTATCTATTTTATATCCAAAATTTAAGATATCCATGTTCTGAACGGTAAGCATTTTTTCACTTTTTGCTAAAAACAGCTCATTTTCGATAAATCTGAGGCAGAAGGAGAATATGAATATATACAAATATCTTTTGATTATATAAGCTTTTCTAGCATACTTATACCTATAAACTAAAACAGGTATAAATGCCTACTCAATTTTTTCTTTCTTATTCTGTAGGTAGAATTCAAAAGATATATCTAAGAATTTGTTTCGAAATCAGATGTGCCATCAGACATAAATCTATTACTTAGTTAATTATCCGTTAATTCCCCCACCTCTACTAACCCATCTTCGCGAATTTCTCATCTAACTAAATAGATACAAAGCGGAAAAATTTAGAAAAAAGCTTATAAACCTAAAATTTTCTTTGCTTACTACAAGAAAACCTTATATTGTATGCAAACCATAAAGCTAGTTATGAAGAAAACATATTTAATAATGATCGCTGGAATACTAGTCCTATCTATAGGTACTATTTTCGGCTTCAACAGTGAGAAAAACCAACTCCCGATGTTATCCTATAATGATGAAGATTACGCTAAGGAATGGCAAGAAATCGATTCCTTAGATCGTAAAGGATTACCAAAATCTGCATTGGAAAAAGTCATACTACTCTATAACGTAGCCAAAAAAGATAATAATCCCTCCCAAGTCGTCAAGACATTAATTTACAGGGAAAAATACAATGCTTTCTTAGAAGAAGATGGTAGAGTAAAAGCCATTTTCAATCTAGAAAAAGAAATAGAAGGTGCCGATTCGCCCGTCAAGGAAATCCTACAATCTGCAGTAGCTCAGGTTTACCAGACCTATGTAGACAATAACTATTGGCGTTTTCAAAACAGAACGGATACAGATGAATTTACACCAGAAGACATCCGGACTTGGTCGCTGAAAAAACTGTCAAATGAAACGGCTAGATTATATAAGGAATCCACAGTGAATACCTTGACGCAACAAATTAAAATACAGAATTTTATAGCCATTACAGGAGGAGAAAAAGGCTTTGCTGATAATCTTAGACCTACATTGTATGATTTATTGGCACATCGTGCAGTAGATTATTTCATGAATGAGCGTTCACACCTCACCACGCCTAATAATCCATTTTATATCGAGCAAAACGAAGCATTTGTTTCTACATCTCCTTTCGTTAATTATACATTTAAGACAACAGACGAAAGTAGCAAAAAATACCAGACGCTGCTTTTATTCCAAGCAATGGCTCGTTTCCATCTAGCAGATAAAGAGCCAACTGCATTGATCGATGTCGAATTAAAAAGATTAAAATTTGTATCTAGTCAAAGCATATCAGAAAATAAAAACGAACGCTATGATGCTGCATTGGCAGCATTAGCAAGGAAGTATAGTACACATCCTTCAAGGGCAGAAATAGATTATTATATCGCTCAAAGGCATGTTACTAAATCCAATGAATATTCAAAGGATAAGCCAGAATTAAAATGGGAAAAGAAAAAGGCTCTAGAAGTTTGTGAAAAAGCGATCAAGGATTTCCCAGAATCATATGGTACAGGACTTTGTAGTCTATTAAAATCACAAATTCTTCAAAAGAACCTTAATCTAACTGTAGAAGAAATTAATAATTCCAATACTAATTTTCCTGCATTAATCAGATATACTAATGTAGAAAAAACATGGTATAAAATCGTACAATTAGATAACAATAAATTCGACGATTTACAGCATTTATATGATGATAAAATAGTTAATTATTTAAATAAATTACCTAGCCTAAAAACAGGTACATTAGACCTGCCTAATGATGGTGATTATATGCAACATTCCACAGAATTTAAAGTGGATGGAATAAAATATGGTACTTATTATATTATGGTGTCCAGCAATGAAAAATTTGATTCCAATAATGGTGCAGTAGTTTGGATAAGAACGACAGTTACAGACCTCGCTTATCACAGCATAAATAATACGAGTAATGGCAATACAGAATATTATGTAACTAATAGAAAAACAGGGCATCCAGAAGCAGGCGTAAATGTTGATTATTTTGAACGAACATATAATGCTATAAAAAGGAAGTATGTCCTTAATAAAAAAGGTACTGTAATTACAGACGAAAATGGTTATACAAGTATTAAAAGTGGAAATAATAATAGCTTTTTAATTCAATTAAAAAAAGGCGAAGATTTTCATGATTTTCAAGATTATTTCTATAATTATTATTATAACCAACCTAATTATAATAATACTTATTACAACCATTTTTTCCTAGATAGAGCGATTTACAGACCAGGGCAAACGGTATATTTCAAGGCATTGCCTATCATGAAAGATGGCAAAACTAAAATGCCTAATATCCTACCTAATAAAAAAATGTCTATTACTTTTAGAGATGCTAATTATCAGGATGTCAAAACATTAGAACTTACTACAAGCGAATATGGAACAGTAAATGGTTCATTCCAAGCACCAGAAAGTGGCATGCTAGGCAACATGAGTTTATATGCTATGCTAGACGGAAAAAATATTGGACAACATAATTTCAAAGTAGAAGAATATAAACGTCCAAAATTCGAAGTAACTTTCGAACCTATTAAAAAAGGCTATAAATTAGACGATAATGTTGAGGTAGAAGGATTGGCAAAAGCCTTCGCTGGAAATAATATTGATGGTGCAAAAGTCAGTTATCGAGTGGTGCGAAATACTCGTTATCCATATTGGGGATATTGGTGGAGACCAGCTCCATCTTCTGCTAGCCAAGAAATCACTAATGGAGAAACAACTACGGACGAAAATGGTAAATTCAATATCGAATTTAAAGCTATTCCAGATCGTTCTTTAAGTACGAAAAGTAAGCCATTATTTACTTACACTGTTTATGCAGATGTAGTGGATATTACTGGCGAAACTCGAAGCAGTTCTACTACTGTAAAAGTAGGTACAATTGCTTTAGATATTGATATTTCAATTGCTCAAAGTATTAACAAAAATGCTTTAGATTCTTTTAAAATCTATTCTAATAATTTAAATGGAGAATTTGAAAAAGCAATAGGAAAAATAAGCATCCATAAATTGGTTTCTCCAGGTATTTTAATTGAAAAATATTGGAAAATGCCAACTGATTTTATGTTGTCAAAAGATGACTATAAAAAAGCATTTCCTAATCGTGCATACAAGGAAGAAGATCAAGTCCAAAACTGGATACTTGGTAAAGAAATTCTAAATGCAAAATTCAATACAGAAAATGCAAAAAGCATTGCATTAGATAAAAAGAATTTCGATTATGGTAAATATAAATTGGTATTAGAAACTGCAGATAAATACGGCGAAAAAATAACTGTAGAAAAATACTTCGATATATTTGATACCAATAATAATAAATCGACTGAAAATACTGCATTTTTCCATTCATTGGAAAAGAGAAAATTAGAACCAGGAGAAGAAGCAATTATTCATATAGGTTCTGGATATAAGGATGCTAAAGTATTATTCCAATTAGAACACGATAATAAAATCGTAGGAAATGAGTGGATTGATATCAGTGGATTGGAAGAAATAAAAATTCCTATCGAAGAAGCATACAGAGGCGGAATTACTTATCATTTGAATTTCATTCATAGCGATAGAGCAGAATCTGTATCATCTACTATCTCAGTTCCTTGGTCAAACAAGGATTTAAAAATAGAATATGCCACTTTCCGTGACAAACTCTACCCTGGACAGGAAGAAGAATGGCAAATCAAATTATCTGGCCCTAAAGGCGACAAGGTAACCGCAGAAATGGTCGCCGCCATGTACGATGCGTCCTTAGATGAGTTCGCTACCAATAATTGGTACATGAACCTCTATCCTAGCCACTATACTAGATTAGCTATGATTACTAGTCATTTCAGCGTATCTAGTTCACAGATGCGAGCTAGAAAATGGCAAGTAGAATCCCCTGTTTCAGAACAAAGATCGTATAGATCACTCAATTGGTTTGATTTTCCTGTCAATGAATATATGATGAATAGAAGACAATCAGTGAGGTCTATGGCTAGGTCAGAATATATGGATGATGCCGTTGGAGGATCACCGCCGTCGCCATCTCCGAAATCAGCACCTGCTTCTGATTCAATAGTAATGGAAGAAGCAGAAGAAGCTAGTACACCTTACGAAGCTGTAGTTGAAAACCCAAACGATACTCCTGTATCTGGAAAGGATCAAGCAGAGCAAGAACAAAGCAAAAGAGGTGAAGGCTTCTCAGACGTAAAAGTGCGTACTAATCTAAAAGAAACCGTCTTTTTCTTTCCTAATTTAGTGACAGATAAAGATGGTAACATCATCATCAAATTCACGATGAATGAAGCATTAACAAAGTGGAAATTCCTAGGGTTAGCACATACTAAGGATTTAAAATTTGGCAAGACAGAAAAGGAAATCGTTACACAAAAGGACTTGATGGTCATGCCAAATCCACCAAGATTCTTTAGAGAAGGCGATAAGATAGAATTCACTGCCAAAGTGAGTAATATGACAGAAAATACGGTAAACGGAATCGCAGTATTACAATTATTCGATGCCATTACCAATGAACCTGTGGATGCACTTTTAGGTAATGATAGAGCAGAAATTCCATTCACAGCCAAAGGCGGACAATCTGCACCATTAACATGGAAATTGAATATTCCTTTTGGAAAAGTAAATGCGATCACACATAGAGTCATCGCTAAAACCAAGGATTTCTCAGATGGAGAAGAAGATGCACTACCTGTTTTGACGAATAGAATGATGGTAACGGAAACAATGCCATTACCCGTCAGAGGAAATCAAACAAAAGATTTTTCTTTCACTAAATTGAAAGAATCTGGCAGCTCTAGCAGTTTACAGCATCACCAAATGACTTTGGAATTTACTTCCAATCCAGCTTGGTATGCAGTGCAGTCGCTACCCTATTTGATGGAATATCCATACGAATGTACAGAGCAGATTTTTAGTAGATATTATGCTAATTCATTAGCAAGCAGCGTAGCTAATTCACAACCAAATATCAAAAAGGTATTCGATAGTTGGAAAAATACGGATGCGATGAAGTCCAACCTCAGCAAAAATCAAGAACTCAAATATGCTATCCTAGAAGATACCCCTTGGGTTTTGGATGCACAAAGTGAGGAACAACAAAAGAAGAACATTGGTCTGTTGTTCGATTTGAATCGCATGGCTAAAGAACAAAGTAAAGCGATTGCTACGATTACAGACAGGCAGTTATCCAATGGCGGTTTTTCTTGGTTTCCTGGTGGTCGTGATAGTTGGTATATCACACAATATCTGGTAGAAGGTATGGGACATTTGGATCGCTTAGGTGTGAAAGATATTCGTGAGGATAAGAAAGTAAATCAAATGATGGTTAATGCTGTCAAGTATTGTGACGATAGAATCGTAGAACAATATGATGACTTAGCTAAAAGTGTCAAGAAGGGCTATGTTAAGTGGGAAGATGACAATTTGAGTAGCATGGCGATTCATTATTTATATGCTCGTTCTTATTTCAATGATGTAAAAATGAATGCCAAAACCAAAAAGGTGATGGATTATTACATTGGACAATCAGAGAAATATTGGTTAGGAAAAGGGATGTATCAAGAAGGGATGATCGCCTTGGCATTACATAGAAAAGATGGTTTTGATAAGACGACTTCTGATATCACTAAATCCTTGAAAGAACGTTCATTGAACAATGAGGAAATGGGTATGTATTGGAAATATAATACTGGATATTACTGGTATGAATTACCTATCGAAACGCATGCATTGATGATAGAGGTATTCGATGAAGTAGCTAAAGACGATCAAGCAGTTGATGATTTGAAAGTATGGTTATTGAAAAATAAGCAGACCAATAATTGGAAAACTACGAAGGGAACTGCTGCTGCTGTTTATGCTTTATTGATGCGTGGCGATAATTGGTTGATGCAAGATAAAGATATTCAAATTACGATTGGTGGCAAGCCATTAGATGTAGCGAGTTTGGATAAAGAAGCAGGAACTGGTTATTTCAAAACCAAAACCAAAGGCGAAGATATCAAGCCAGAAATGGGAAATGTAACGGTTACGAATCCTAATAGTGTAGTCGCTTGGGGAGCAATGTATTGGCAGTATTTCGAAGATTTAGATAAGATTACCACTTTTGAGGAAACGCCATTGACTTTGAAAAAGCAGTTATTCAAGGAAACGAATACACCTAATGGCCCAGTTATCAATCCAATAGATGGAAAGGAAATCAATCCAGGCGATAAGTTGAAAGTTAGAATAGAACTTCGTGTAAATAGAGATATGGAATATGTTCATATGAAAGATATGCGTGCATCTGGATTAGAACCTATCAATGTATTGAGTCAATACAAATGGCAAGATGGATTGGGTTATTACGAGTCCACTCGTGATGCCAGCACCAATTTCTTTTTCTCTCGTTTACCAAAGGGAACATACGTTTTTGAATATCCATTAAGAGTACAACACAAAGGCGATTTCTCTAATGGAATTACAACGATTCAGTGTATGTATGCTCCAGAATTTACGAGTCATTCTGAGGGTGTAAGAATTGAAGTGAAGTAGGATTATTCTATAACATGGGGGTTAAAACGCCATGTTATAGAATAATGGTAAACCAAGTAGTATTTAGATTATCCCTAATTCTCATAAAATGAGAATTAGGGATTTTTTTATCATCAATAATATTATTTTTGGAACATGGTTTCCAATAACATCCTACACAAAGGCAATGGATCACAATCCAAAACACCACACAAACTCAATAGATATACGTATAGATACGATGCATCGCATCTATACGTAATATTCATTTTATTAACCACAATCTTCATCCTTTCCTGCCAACCTCAAGTAAAAAAAACCGACATCCTCGTTGGTTCACTAGAAGACAGCCTATTCGAAAGCACGATGCGATATTATGCCAACCTTTTTGAAGGGAAAGGAAAAGAAGAATACATCTCTGATGGATTCGATTATCCTGTTGGCATTCCAGATGGCAAAGGTTATTATAATGCACAGGCGTTTACTAAGAATTATCATTTGGGAGATGATTGGAATGGTGTGGGCGGCGGCGATTCAGATTATGGCGATCATTTTCATGCTGTGAGTCATGGCTATGTGACTTTTACTGGCGACCTAGAGCGAAGAAGTGGCTGGGGAAAAGTCATTCGTATATTGCATAAAATGGATAATCACCCTTTGGAATATGTCGAAAGTCTATACGCTCATTGCAGCGATATGAAAGTAAAAGAAGGTGATTATGTCAAAAAAGGACAGATCGTAGGAGCAATTGGCAATGCAGATGGATTATATAAATCACACCTTCATTTTGAGGTTAGAGATAATATTTTCATGGGAATAGGTGCTGGATATTCTTCTTATTTTGATGGATATCTAAATCCTACAATGTTCATTGATGCGAATAGAACTAGATGGGAATAAGCGTATTACATGTGATATATTTGCAATATTTTGAATTCGTTAACGACTCTCATTTTCTTTAGAATATAATTAACCCCGTCACTAAAATATTTCAATACTACCTACTTCAATAGTATCGTTTAGAGGTTTTAAAAACGAAACCAACCTAACCATGCGTACATTATTATTCATCTTCCTAGCTGGCAGTATCAGCCAAATTTATTTTGCACAATTTTCTGAAGGTTTTTCAGACATAGAAGCCAAAGAAATGATGGCTTTGAGCAGTAGCTTTACTTTCGACGACCTTTTTGGCTCTGATAAAACATCATCCCTAGAGGTTATAAAAAACTATTCACTTCTGAAGTCAAAGGAATGGATAATAAATGTAAGGTATTTCAAAATGGAAAAACAGGCGTTATTTGCTTCAGATGTTCTACTGATAATAGCATGAGTTAGGTAGAAAATTTCTATTCTGCTATGGTTCCAGGCAAAGGAGTCATTGAAATAAATAAAAAAGAATATCCTTATACTTTCGCTGATGATGAAAATGCTGCTGTTCATGCAGGCTATGCTTTAGCTATCATGTTTTTAGCTGATGAATTATGAAGAAGATGAAAAGGCAATTAGTAAAGATAAATTGTTAGGATGGATTACAGGAAAAAAGGATTTTAATTTTAAAGAAGTGGGAATGAATCTGATATTAAAAACATTCGATGGTCACCTGACTACATACGTAACCAAATCCAATAGACTTTTAGGATCATTGGTTTCCTTGAAATTTGGTAAGGTAGAAATACCTTCTTATGTGAGAGGTATCAACTTTTTCCTTGTAGAAAAAGAATGAAATTGGATAAGTTTGAATATCCAGAAATTAAGGTGAAAGAAAAGAACCTGACTGAAAAAGAAAAAGCTAAGCACTATCAAGGCGAAGATGGAAACTGGTACAAAAAAGAACCTAAATTCTCTCAGCATAATCCTTATAATTACTACATAGGAGTCGTTAAAAAGTATCGTCCATAAGATTATAAGAAATTGAGAAAGAAGTATTTGGAGGCAAACCTTTGATTAGAAAATAGGTCATTAAAAAAGATTATAATGGTTAATTTCTAAATATAAAAAAGTATATTGTAATAAATAAAGATATTTAAAATCAGCCGTTCTAAAAAATGAAACTTCCCTATAGCTACAAAACTCATATAAAACCATTTTCAAACCGTTTTTCATTAATCAAATTTTCTAATATTGAATTAGAAAGAATAAATCGATTCGTACTTTCTGTAATTGATGAAAAGAAGAAGGAAAGTCACCATAAAATAGATAATCGATCAGAATACAAAAGGTTTTTTACTGGCACTCTAGGAGAATTGGCATTAGAAAAATATTTAGGTATTGATGGAATCGTAGATTGGTCCGTTGGTAATTCCAAAAAATATCATAAACCAGATTTAAGTAACATTGGTATTCGTGCTGGTATTAAGACAGTAGAATATGGATTATTTCCCATTATTTTCAAAAAAAGTCATACTCCAGAAATCATTAATATTTCATGGAAAAGTAAATACGTTTATATGTGTGGTTTGGCGACAGTGGATATATTGAATAATCACCAGTCTATAGATTTAATAAAAGATGAACGACTGAGAAAAAGAGGCACAAAAACAGGTTTTTATGGCTTCGAATACTTACACCAATTCAAGCATTTAGAAGAATTGAAGGAATTATTGAAAAAGTAAATTAATTCATTTCTATTCCCTAGAATCTTGGCATAAATTTCATCCTTTATCCAGAGGTATATACATAATATTTTACAAGATGACAAGATTAATTATAACAATTCGTTTCACTATGCAATTAAGTTCAAAATATTTTGAATAGGAAAATCCTACAAGTGGTGGAGCCATCCATATCAACCAACAAGATAAAATCGAAGTGTATCAATTTACTATAGAACTGATGTATTTAGGTAAAGGCATCGACGAAAGTGGAGATTCAATTGTATTCGTTGATAAAGCACCAAAAGACACTTTAATTATTGTAAAAAAAGGAGACTTAAAACATTATGTCAGTGGAATTGGATATGGAAATCCAGCAAGTATTCTCGTTATACTGAGAATTAATTGGTTTTCGGATTGTTAAAAATTCATAGCTTCTGAAAATCAAGCAATTGCTACTAACGTTGATCTGTAAAGCGAATACCGCTAGGTATACATCTGAATATGACTTAAAGAAATCAAAATCAATTGAAATAATATTGGAAGAAGTATTCAAACCTGCCACTCAAATATATTATTTGAAAGATCAATAATATATTTGTTATTCGTAGTTTAAAACAAACATATTTAATTCCTATTTAAAACTACGATATATTGACTTCCTTCCCAAAAATCTTACCGCCTAAATACGACATTGGTACAGGCAAAACCATACCAATTGTAATCAACCAAGTAGGATGAGGAATAGTAGAATTCAATAATACAAGCATAAGAGCTACCATAACACCTATTACAAAAGAACTCGTTTTCCAATAATCTGGTAAGATTTTACTCGCGACCATTCCTCCAATAAAAGGTCCTAAAGCCCAACCTATCAATAAAAACAAGTAAGCCCCTATACTCAAACTCGCCATCATCGCTTTTCTTTCTTCCAAAGAAAATTCCATTATCCTTTCATATCCTTCTGGCGAAGGAATAATTAAATGACTTATCGTTTCTACTAAAAACACAATCAAGGCATTCACAAAAAGTCCCACTACTACTGCTAATATTTTATTTCCCATTTTTATAGATAATTAGATGTTAAGATATAGGTATTTTTAGATGAAAAATTGATTAAAAAAAATATTATTATTGAAAAACAATTCAACTACTTATCATTGATAACGAATTTTAGCGAATTTATGCCATCTTCTATGCAAGTTCCTAAAAGTATTGTAAATTTCGGATCTAAGGATATAATCTAATATGCTAACCTTCATCCTACATTGAAAATGAATAAAAGAAAGCGTTTTTCCAAATTAATGGTTGCCAATAGAGGCGAAATTGCTACTCGTGTACTTCGCGCAGCATCTGAACTAGAATTGACAACAGTAGCCATCTATACTTTTGAGGATAGATATTCTTTGCACAGATATAAGGCAGATGAATCCTATCAAATCGGGAAGGCAGATGAGCCATTGAAGCCTTATTTGGATATAGATGAGATTATTCGTGTCGCATTGGATAATGGCGTAGAAGCGATACATCCAGGCTATGGATTTTTATCTGAAAACGTAGATTTTGTACGCAAATGTGATGAAGCAGGCATCATCTTCATAGGACCAACAGCAGATACGATGGATCGCCTTGGCGATAAGGTACAAGCCAAAAAGATAGCAAGAGAAATCGAAGTGCCATTGATCGAAGATAGCAATCTCGATCTCGTAGATTATAAAACAGCCCTCAGCGAAGCCAAACGCATTGGATTTCCTTTGATGGTCAAAGCGGTATCAGGTGGCGGCGGAAGAGGAATGCGTGTAGTAAAAGAACAAAAAGAATTGGAAAAAGCATTCATGGAAGCTAGGCGAGAAGCCAAAACGGCTTTTGGTGATGATACCGTTTTCCTTGAAAAATTCATAGAGAACCCTAAGCATATAGAAGTACAGATATTAGGAGATAATTATGGCAATTTGGTTCATTTATATGAACGGGATTGCTCTGTACAGCGTCGTTTTCAAAAGGTAGTAGAAATCGCTCCAGCGGCTACACTTTCTACCGCTACTAAGGAAAAATTATACGATTATGCCCTTCGTATTGCTAAACATGCTAATTATAGAAATGCAGGGACAGTAGAATTTCTAGTAGAAAATGATGACATTTATTTCATCGAAGTCAATCCAAGGATACAGGTAGAACATACCATTACAGAAGAAATTACAGGGATAGATATTGTACGTAGTCAGATATTGGTGGCGATGAATTATCCACTGCACCACCCTACTATTTTCATCAGAAGTCAGATGGATATTCAATGTCTAGGCTATGCCATCCAATGCAGAATCACGACAGAAGATCCAACGATGGATTTCAAACCAGATTATGGTACTTTAGTCGCTTATCGATCTGCTGCAGGTTTTGGTATTCGTTTGGATGCTGGAAGTGCTTATGCAGGTGCCAAAATTTCGCCATTTTTCGATTCTATGCTCGTCAAGGTGACCGCTAGAGGCCGAACCATGAAAGGAGCCGCAAATCGACTACACAGAGCCTTATCAGAATTCCGTATTAGAGGCGTAAAAACCAATATTGGATTCTTAATGAATCTATTGAATGACGAAACTTTCCAAGAAGGAAAATGTACCGTTAAATTCATCCAAGATAATCCACTAATTCTCAATGTTCCTAGATCTAGAGATAGAGGAACCAAATTATTAAAATACCTTGCTACTACAATAGTAAATGGAAATTCTGATGTTAAATATATCGATCCAACCAAGGTTTTCCTTACGCCAACTATTCCAGAATTTGATAAAAAAAGCCCCTACCCTAGAGGTTCCAAAACCTTATATAATGAACTAGGAAGAGATGGATTTTTAGTATGGCTGCGTGACAACAAAACCATACAATATACAGATACTACTTTCCGTGATGCACATCAATCTTTATTGGCAACACGAGTGAGAACACATGATATTAAAAAAGTGGCAGAGGCATATGCTAGGCAATGTAATGATGTATTTTCCGCAGAAGTATGGGGAGGTGCGACGTTCGATGTCTGTATGCGATTCCTAAAAGAAGATCCTTGGACACGTCTAAAAATCATTCGGGAAGCGATGCCTAATATGATGCTTCAAATGCTATTGAGAGGCTCAAATGCGGTAGGATATACCGCTTATCCAGATAATTTAGTAGAAGATTTTATCGTAAAAGCAGCAGATACCGGAATAGATATTTTTAGGATTTTCGATTCCTTGAATTGGGTAGAAGCCATGAAAGTGAGCATCAAAACAGTGAGGGAACGAACCAATTCCATCGCACAAGCTTGTATTTGCTATACAGGAGATATTACCAATCCAGAAAAAACGAAATATACGCTCGAATATTACTTAGATCTCGCTAAGCAATTAGAAGATGCTGGAGCTCACATGATTTGTGTGAAAGATATGGCTGGCTTATTAAAACCACAGGCAGCTGCTATCTTAATTCCTGCATTGAAAGCTCATGTCAATATTCCTATTCAACTGCATACGCATGATACTTCATCCATTCAGTCAACGACTTATCTCAAAGCAATAGAAGCTGGTGTAGATGTGGTCGATGTAGCATTGAGTTCTATGTCTGGACTCACTTCACAGCCTAATTTCAATTCCATCGCTGCATTCATGCGAGGACATGAAAGAGAGAATAAACTCAATTATCAAGCCCTAGAAGATCATTCCAATTATTGGGAACAAGTCAGACATTATTACTATCCATTCGAAACGGAACTCAAAGCAGGAACAGCACAGGTCTATGAGCATGAAATTCCTGGTGGACAATATTCTAATTTGCGTCCACAAGCCAGAGGTTTAGGTTTAGAAGATAAGTTTGAACTGATTAAGGAAAATTATAGAATTGCTAATGATTTATTTGGAGATTTAGTGAAAGTAACGCCTTCTTCTAAGGTCGTTGGAGATATGGCAATGTTCATGACTTCCAATGGCTATTCCAAAGAAGACATCTTAGAAAAAGGCGATACCCTTTCTTTTCCAGATAGTGTAAAAGCATTATTCAGAGGAGATTTAGGACAAGCTTATAAGGGTTTCCCTAAGAAGCTGCAAAAGATGGTTTTGAAAGGCGAAAAACCTTATAAAGAACGTCCCAATGCACATTTAGATCCGATTGATTTCGCGAAGGAATTCAAGGAATTTAAATTAGAATTCGATTTTTGTGATGACAAGGATTTCCTATCCTATAAATTATATCCAAAGGTATTCAGAGATTTCTATGATCATTACCAAAAATATGGCGTAGTCAGAACTTTGCCTACTCATGCTTTTTTCTATGGCTTGAAACCCAATGAAGAAATACTCGTTAATATATCCAACGGAAAAGATTTACTCATCCAATTCCTTAATCTCACAGAACCTAACGAAGAAGGTTTCAGAACAGTATTCTTCAAACTGAACGGACAGACACGTTCTATCGTAGTGCTGGATGAAAATTTGCAGATAGAGAGAATAGAACATAAAAAAGTAGAAAAAGATACAGATATAGGTTCACCACTCCAAGGTAGCCTTTCTCAAATTTTAGTAAAAGAAGGCGATATTGTGAAAGTCAATACGCCACTTTTCGTCATAGAAGCCATGAAAATGGAATCTACTATTACTTCGCCTGTGAAAGGGAAGGTGAAGAAGATTCATTTGACAGAAAGGACTATGGTGGAGCAGGATGATTTGGTGGTAGAATTGGAGTGAGTGATTACATGACATCTGAAGAAATATTAGATTTTGTAATAGACAAAAATTAAATATTCACATTTTACAACAAGCATATTGATTCATAGTTGAAAACTACGAATCAATATGCTTAAAATAGTATCAGCTACCCTAAGCGTATTGATTAAATTTCTTAACTTAGTAGTCAGTCAAGCTAATAGTGTCGAGTATTTTGCGTCCTCTTAGCCTGCATTTCGTTAGAGAACCACTCATTTAGCTATGGCTAAAATCATGAACCTCCGCCTCGTTCAGACCAAAATTACACTAAAAATATAACCGATACTATTAGCTTGACTAACTACTAAGTGAAACATCAAAAGTCTCAAAGACTTTCAATTTAGATAAAACATTTACACTCCCTTTACATTTTTTTACAAAAAATAAAGTCTAAATAAAATACCTT
>JBNMOV010000015.1:0-24693 GCA_051275765.1 Maribacter sp.
TTTGCTTAACGATATTGACTTGAGTAAGAAACACACCTGATTCACTGACCATATACTTGCCTGGCTCGAATCTCAAGGTCAATGGATAGCCTCTTTTTTCGCAATAATTATTGAATAATTTACTAAACACCTCCCCTATTTTCTCTATATCTGTAGCCTTATCCTCTTCTGAATACTTAATCTTAAAACCACTTCCAAAATCAATGGATTGAATAGTAGGGAATTCATCTGCTATCCCAAAAATAAGATTGGCTACCCTTTCAAAAATACTGGGGTCTATAATATCTGAACCTGTGTGGATATGAATCCCTTCCACATTGATATCATATTGCTTAATGAGCCTCAAAACTATTGGAATCTGATGGATAGAAATACCAAATTTAGAGTCGATATGCCCTACACTTATCTTGCTATTCCCTCCTCCCATTAGATGTGGATTGAGTCGGATAAAAACAGCTGCTCCTTTTAATTGTCCACCAAATTTTTCTAAAATAGGAATATTATCTATCGTCACTTTTACTCCTATATCGACTGCTTCTTTATACTCATCAAAAGAAACGCCATTAGGCGTAAAAATCATTTGTTCTGGAGAAAACCCTGCCAATAATCCTAATTTTATTTCTTCTATAGAAACACAGTCTAAACCAGCTCCCATTGTTTGAAATAATTTAAGAATAGAAATATTAGTTAATGCTTTTGCTGCATAATGAATCTGAAGTTTTTCAACTTTAAAAGCATTTTTAAATCTTGAATATTGTTGCTTTATCACATCTCCATCATAAACATATAAAGGTGTTCCATATTTCTCGGCTAGTGAATTAAGTAATTGATTATCCATGTATTATATTAATATTATTAAAGGAGTATTGAAAACGAATTTATAATATAGATATAATTTCCAATAGAAGAAAAGTAGAATAACAGCTATTTCATTTTCAAAATAAATTCAAAATAAATATCAGAATATAATATTGAAAATAATCCACATACAGTAAATAATCCACAAAAAAAATACATTGTTCAAAATATTATTCCATACCAAAAATAGGTATCTTATAATTATTTTTTATCACTTTTTTTTAATTATCTTTTCCTTAATTTCATGTTCCAACTTAAATAGAACTCTCTCGAATTTCAATAAACCCAAACTACCAACTCAACCCTTTTTAAATAGTATTTTATAGTTCCAAACATAGAAGTTATTAAACAACTTCATAGAATAACAAAGAGGTATATATATGCAAAAAAAAATAGAAGAAAGTCATCAAAAAAACAAAGGATTATATGTTCCAAATATGGAAAAAGATTCTTGTGGCACAGGATTAATCACTAATCTTTCTGGTATAAAAACACATCAATTGGTCGAAGATGCTTTGTCTATGCTTTCTTGTATGGAACATCGTGGAGCTTGTGGTTATGAAGCCAATACAGGAGATGGAGCTGGTATTCTTACGCAAATTCCGCACGAGTTTTTCAAAAAGAAATGCAAAGAATTAGGTTATCAATTACCTGAATTTGGAGAATATGGCGTAGGAATGATTTTCTTTCCTCATGATAAAAATCTTAGAAGTCAATGCCGTATTTTATTCAATGATTACATAGACGAAATAGGCTTTGAATTACTTGGTTATCGAAAAGTTCCTACAGATAATGAAATGCTAGGAGAATCAGCTATCGCTTCAGAACCTCGCATGGAACAAGTATTTATTCGTCCATCCCAAAAACTAGCTCCAAAAGCACTCGAACGCCAATTATACATCCTTAGAAAATATGCCACTCATAATATCCATAACACCTATCCTCAATCCATAGACCATTTTTACATCACTTCTTTTTCATACAAAACCATTATTTATAAAGGTCAATTAACTACTTGGCAACTTCGCCCTTATTTCCTTGATTTACACGACGCAACTTATACTTCTAGCATCGCCTTAATTCATTCTAGATTCTCTACGAATACTACACCTAAATGGAAATTAGCACAGCCTTTTAGATACATCGCCCATAATGGAGAAATCAATACTATTAATGGAAATATCAACTGGTGGAAAAGCAGAGAACACACCATACAATCCCAACTTTTTCAAGAGGAAGAAATAGAAAAACTCAAGCCTATTTGTGGTACTGGTCATTCTGATTCTGGGCATTTCGATAATGTCCTAGAATTTCTCGTATTAAATGGACGTTCTCTTCCCCACTCCCTCATGATGATGATCCCTGAAGCTTGGCAGCAAAATCCTAGCATGGAAGAGTATAAAAAAGCCTTTTACGAATTTCACGAAGGCATTATGGAACCTTGGGATGGTCCAGCTTCTGTTTGTTTTACAGATGGCATTTTGGTTGGAGCAACATTGGATAGAAATGGACTTCGTCCTTCTAGATATTTAGTCACTAAAGATAATGTACTCATCGTAGCATCTGAAGCAGGAGCTTTGCCTGTCGATCCTGCCAATATTGCTTATAAAGGCAGATTGCAACCAGGTAAAATATTGATAGCCGATTTAGATGAAAAAAGGATTATTAGTAATGATGAGTTAAAAGAAATTATTTGCAATAAAGCGAATTATAAAGAATGGTTAGGCGAACACAAACTTACCTTAGACAGTTTGCCAAAGGACAATAAGCCAACCGTTAAATGGGATCAGAAAACCATTATTACTAAACAAAAGTTATTTGGCTTTACTCAGGATGATATCAAATTCATGATTGGGCCTATGCTTAAAGAGAAGAAAGATCCCATTGGTTCTATGGGAATTGATATTCCTTTGGCTATTCTTTCTGATCAAAGTCAGCACATTAGCAACTATTTCAAACAGCTTTTTGCTCAAGTAACTAATCCTCCTATCGATCCTATTAGAGAAAGGGCTGTCATGTCTTTATTTACTCGATTAGGAGGAGAAGGTAATATTTTGGATGACAATCCTAATCATGCTCGTTTCATTCATATAGAGCAACCTGTTTTAAAAAATAAAGAATTATCCCAAATAAAAAATATCACTCACAAGGATTACAAAGTAGGTACGATTGATATTGTATTCAAGGCAGATGGACAAAAAGGAAGATTAAAAGCAGCGATAAGTCATATCTGTGCTACCGCCGAAGATTTGATCAGAAATGGTGTGAATATCATCATACTTTCTGATATAAATGCCAATAGTAGAATGGCACCTGTCCCTTCTCTTTTAGCCGCAGGAGCAGTTCATCATCATCTTGTCAAAGAAGGTTTAAGAAATCAAAGTTCTATCATTATAGAAGCTGGAGATTGTAGAGAAACTCATCATTTTGCTACATTGATTGGTTATGGTGCAGATGCGATCAATCCTTATATGGCTTTTGCCACAATTCGTCATCTCAATCAAATCAATTATTTTGAAGAGAAGCGAGATACTAATGAATTATTTAAAATTTTCATTAAAGCTGTAGGAGATGGCTTATTAAAAATCATGTCGAAAATCGGAATATCTACTTTACAATCTTATAAAGGAGCTCAAATATTCGAAGCATTAGGTATTCATTCAGAAGTAATCGAACTCTGTTTCAAAGGAACAGTATCCAGAATTCAAGGACTAGGTTTTGATGGTATAGCGGAAGAAGTTTTGATGAGAAAAAGGTATGCTTATCCCACAGATACATTAAAAGATCCAACAGAACTTCAGACTGGTGGCGTATTCCAATGGAAAAAGAAAGGAGAAGCTCATTTATTTAATCCCAAAACTATCCATCTTCTCCAAGTCGCTGCAAGAAATAATGACTACGATGCCTATAAAAAATACGCAACACTTATCAATCAACAAAATGAAAACGCAGCTACAATAAGAGGCTGGCTTGATTTTAGAAAAGGAAATCCAATAGACATAGAAGAAGTCGAATCGGTAGAAGATATTCTAAAAAGATTCTGCACAGGAGCGATGTCATTCGGTTCTATATCTCATGAAGCACATTCCACATTGGCCATCGCCATGAATAGAATAGGTGCTAAAAGTAATAGTGGCGAAGGAGGCGAAGATCCTAAGCGATTTAAGAAAAAGAAAAACGGAGATTGGGAAAGATCGGCTATTAAGCAAGTCGCATCGGGAAGATTTGGTGTAACGAGTCATTACCTTTCTCAAGCAGAAGAATTGCAAATCAAAATGGCTCAAGGAGCCAAGCCAGGCGAAGGAGGACATCTTCCAGGTCACAAGGTAAATGACTGGATTGCTCGAGTAAGAAATTCGACTCCAGGCGTAAGCTTGATTTCGCCACCTCCCCATCATGATATTTATTCGATCGAAGATTTAGCACAGCTTATTTTTGATTTAAAAAATGCTAATTATGATGCAGATATTAGTGTAAAACTCGTATCCAAAACTGGTGTAGGAATTATCGCATCGGGCGTAGCAAAAGCTCATGCTGATACTATTCTTATTTCTGGAGATTCTGGAGGAACGGGAGCTTCGCCTTGGACATCCATCAGACATGCTGGTTTACCTTGGGAATTAGGATTGGCAGAAACACACCAAACACTCATTAAAAACAAACTCAGAGATCGAGTAAAAATACAAACAGATGGTAAAATCCTTACCGCAAGGGATATTGCTATTGCTACCTTATTAGGAGCAGAAGAATGGGGCGTTGCCACAGCGGCATTAGTAGTGGAAGGTTGTATCATGATGAGAAAATGTCATGTCAATACTTGCCCTGTCGGCATTGCCACTCAAGATCCTTTATTGAGAAAAAGATTCAATGGAGATCCGCAGCACGTCATTAATTTTTTCACTCATCTCGCTACCGAATTACGAGAAATCATGGCTGAACTTGGTTTCACTACGATAAACGAAATGGTAGGAAAGGTGGAAATGTTGAAATCGAAAAAAAATATTAAACATTGGAAATATAAAGGATTAGACTTGCGTCCTATTCTTTATAAAGAAGCGATGGATGATAGCGTTGGTCAATATAAAAAGATAGAGCAGGAGCATGGTTTGGAAAATGTATTGGATAAAAAATTGATTCAATATGCAAAGTCGTCGTTGAATAATGGCGTAGGCATCAAGAAAACATTTAAGATTTTCAATACCGATAGAGCTGTAGGAACAATGCTTTCCTATCATATTTCCAAAAAATATGGAGGCGAGGGATTACCTCCAAAAACTATTCAATATACTTTTAATGGTTCTGCTGGACAAAGTTTTGGTGCTTTTGCTGCCAAAGGATTACATTTTAAATTGGTAGGCGAAGCCAATGATTATTTTGGAAAAGGACTATCTGGGGCAGAACTTATCGTTGTTCCTCCAGATGAAGCTACTTTCATTCCTAAGGATAATATTATTATTGGAAATGTCGCTTTATATGGTGCAACCAGTGGATTTGCTTATATCAATGGCATGGCAGGCGAACGTTTTGCTGTCCGAAATTCTGGCGTTATGGCAGTCATCGAAGGTATAGGTGATCATGGTTGTGAATATATGACTGGAGGCGTTGTGTTGATATTAGGAGAAACGGGGCGAAATTTTGCTGCGGGTATGAGTGGAGGAATTGCATATGTTTATCATCCAGATGGAAATTTTGAGGATAATTGCAATATGGGAATGATCGACTTAGATCCTTTGGAAAAAGAAGATGTTCAACAAGTTAAATCACTCATTTTGAATCATAATACATATACTGATAGTTCTTTGGGAAAATCGATTATGGAAAATTGGGAGGATGCTTCTAAGCATTTTATCAAGGTTATTCCTGTGGATTATAAGAGGATTTTATTGGAGAAGAAGGCTGAAAAATTATTGGGAACTAGTGCTTTGGAATAAGAATATAGTAGAATTTCAGTCTCTTTTATAACGGTAGGTTTAAACTCACCATTATAAAATAGACTGACTGTCGATGTTTTTTACAAAACACCTAATCCCTTTTATTAAAAATCAATCATCATGGCAAATCCAAAAGGATTCATCAAATATAAAAGAACATTGCCCCAGTCGAGAACTGTAAGCGAAAGGGTAAAAGACTATAAGGAAATCTATGTAGAATCTAAAAAAGATTTGCCCATAAAACAAGCAGCAAGATGCATGGATTGTGGTGTACCTTTTTGTCATAATGGATGTCCGTTAGGCAATGTGATTCCTGATTTCAATGAAGCAGTTTATCAGGAAAAGTGGGAAAAGGCTTATCATATTCTGAATGAAACCAATAATTTTCCAGAATTTACTGGAAGAATATGCCCTGCTCCTTGTGAATCTTCTTGTGTATTGGGTATTAATCAACCTGCTGTAGCTATAGAGTTCATTGAAAAATCAATTATAGAAACTGCTTTTAAAAATGGATGGGTAAAAGCTAAACCACCTATTTATAGAACAGGAAAAAAGGTCGCTGTAGTGGGTTCTGGGCCTGCTGGTCTTGCTGCTGCCGCAGAATTAAATAGTGCTGGACATTCTGTAATTATCTTCGAAAAAAATGATAAAGTTGGTGGATTGCTTCGCTATGGTATTCCTGATTTCAAATTAGAAAAATGGGTAGTCGATAGACGATTAAAAATCATGGAAAGTGAAGGAATACGTTTCAAAACTAATACCAATGTAGGTGTAGATATTTCTGTGGAAGAATTGAAGAATGATTTTGATGCAGTATTGCTTTGTGGAGGTTCTACGATCCCTAGAGATTTACCTATTAAAGGCAGAGAATTGAAAGGAATTCATTTTGCTATGGATTTTTTGGAACAAAGTAATAGGAGAGTAAATGGAGAAGAATGGTTTTCTAGCAATGAAGCAATAACAGCCAAAAATAAGAATGTTGTTGTCATTGGTGGTGGCGATACAGGTTCGGATTGTGTAGGAACATCGAATAGGCAAAATGCGAAATCCATTAATCAAATAGAATTACTCGCTTCGCCACCTATCAACAGATCAGAAACAACTCCTTGGCCGATGTGGCCTATGCAATTGAGAACTTCTTCCTCTCATGAAGAAGGCTGTAATAGAAAATGGGCAATCTTAACGAAGGAATTTATTGGAGATAAAAATGGTCATCTTACAGGCATTAAATTGGTCAATATAGAATGGAGTAAAAACGAAACAACAGGTAGAAATAAATTCAAGGAAATAGAAGGAACTGAAAAAATTATTCCTTGTGAAATCGCATTTTTAGCTATTGGTTTCTTGTATCCTAAAAGCCAAGGTTTATTAGAAAACTTGGGCGTAGAATTAACAGAAAGAGGAAACGTAAAAAGTAATCAAAATTATCAAACTAATATTGATCATATTTTTACTGCAGGGGATATGAAAAGAGGACAATCTTTAGTCGTTTGGGCTATTGCAGAAGGAAGAGAAGCGGCGAAGGCTGTTGATGATTACTTGGCTGTGGAGGAGTAAAAAATAGCGTTTGTTTGAAATTGACTAATTCGTTTTCTATAGCCAATTTCAAACAAACGCCATTCCTACAAATTATACGCAGACATTTCATGTTCTGCTACATCTAATCCCATTTCTTCTTCTGCTTCAGTCACTCTAATCCCCATTGTTTTCTTTAAAATAAAAAACAATAAGAATGCAAAAGAAAAGGAAAATAAGCCAATAGAAAAAATGCCAACTAATTGATATAATAATTGTTGAGTACTTGCTAAACTACCAAATAATCCTACTGCCAAAGTTCCCCAAATACCACAAACCAAATGTACTGATGTAGCTCCAACAGGATCATCCAATTTCAATTTATCAAACGTAACTACCGCAAAAGGAATGATGATTCCTGCAATTAATCCGATAACAACAGCTTCGTTCGGCGTCATCAAGTCTGCTCCTGCCGTAATTCCTACCAAACCTCCTAAGATTCCATTCAAAATCATAGATAAATCATGAGATTTGAATAGTATATAAGATGTAATAAAAGCACCTATCGCTCCCGCAGCACCTGACATAGAGGTGGTTACAAATACCAAAGATACTGCCCCAGGATCTGCACTCAAAACTGAACCACCATTAAATCCGAACCAACCAAACCATAATAAAAATACCCCAATAGCTGCCATAGGCATACTATGTCCAGGAATGGGTTTTATTCCTTTGGAGCTATATTTTCCCATTCGTGGGCCTAAAAGTAGAATCGCAGCCAATGCTCCCCATCCTCCCACAGAATGCACTAAGGTAGATCCTGCAAAATCGTAAAATCCAGTTTCTGAAATGACTTCGCCAGCTTCATTTACTTCATTTCCTAGGGTATGTAACCAGCCGCCGCCCCATTTCCACATTCCAGAAATCGGATAGGCAATGGCAACGAATAAGGTGGAAAATAATAGGAAAGCATTCAATTTCATTCTTTCAGCTACCGCCCCAGAAACAATAGTGGCACATGTAGCCGCAAACATGGCTTGAAAAATAAAATCTGTGTAATAAGTATAATTTCCATAAGCAGAGGTTTGACCATTCTCTCCCGGATTCAATCCAAAACCAGCAAAACCGAAAAATCCTGAGGATGCAGCATCTCCCGGATACATCAAATTAAATCCACAGAGTCCGTATGTCAATAAACCAATGGCAATGATCATGGCATTCTTAAATAAGATATTGACTACATTTTTTTTCCTAACCAAACCTACTTCCAAAGCAGAAAAACCCAAGTGCATGACAAAAACCAAAACAGTGGCTATCATGATCCAAAGGTTATTCGCTAGAAATGTATTTTCGACAATCGTAGAGGAATTCGTATTCATCAAAAATGTCAAATCTTCTAATAACAATACTTTTTGTTCCAGCGTCAGAGAATCTATCATTATACTTAATTTGTATGGCTTAGTTAAATTGCATTTGCTCCCTCGTCATTATTTCTAATGCGATAAACATTCCCTATATCAAATACGATTATCTTCCCATCTCCCACCTTTCCTGTACTACCAGATGCTTTTATGGTGGATACTATTTTATCTATTTTATCATCCGTAGTGAGAATATCTATCTGAAGGCGTGCTATATAATCTGGATCGTATGAGCTGCCTCTATAAACCCTTTTCTCTTTTTGAAGACCAAACCCCTTTACATCTGAAAGGGTAAAAAATAGCACACCTATTTCTGCTAGTGCATATTTTACATCATCAAATTTGGAAAGTCTTATGATTGCCTCAATCTTTTTCATCAATCAATTTTTATTGCATTAAATAGTAGAAATCATTACAATTCATCTACTTTGCTATGTATGAAAATATACATAGCAAAGTGGATGAGAACCCTAGAGTTCTTCCCTCAAAAAAGTATTAAGTGAAATTTGGTAGACATTGTTAAACAGCAACTTATCAACTAACTAATGTGAAGATAATACGAAGTAAGTAATAATAAAAATAGTAAAACAGTCGCTATATCTGAATTAAATTCTTAGTTTTCTAATACAATATTATATAAAGTAAAAAGCAATTAATACAAAATTAAAATTCTAAATAATATTTTTTTATTAAAATTCATTCCTTATTTTTTTCTCAAAAAATAAATAATATTTTTAACACTTATTTAAAATACAAAGACATTTATTAGACATTATTTTAAAACCATACACAAGTAATTGAATAAAATATTTTAGTTTTCTTGGAAAAACACAAATAAGATAAAATATTGATAATCAATTAAAAGCCGCCGTATCAGGTGTTTGTTCACCTGATACCATGCAGAGATAAACGCCAAAGAAAGGTTAGGAAGACCTGTTTAATAGCTGTTATCCAAGCTTTATTTTAATTCTCCGCTTGATGTCAGGTGAACAAACACCTGACATGGCGACCTGTATTTCTTTTGAATTATACAAGAACAAAAAGTGTATGGTTTTCATGACATTATTACGAATTACAAAATCAAAACTTCTACCCTTCTATTCTTTTTTCTTTCTTCTTCTGTATCATTATACTAAGAATTAATTGGTTTTCGGATTGTTAAAAATTCATAGCTTCTGAAAATCAAGCAATTGCTACTAACGTTGGTCTGTAAAGCGAATACCGCTAGGTATAGAATAATGAGGTCGGCTATTACCAAAACCTTTTATTTCAATTCGAACTGGATTAATTCCATTTTTAGTGAGGTAATTCTTAACACTAAAAGCTCGTTTTTCTGATAGTTTTTGAGCTTTCTCTTCTAATGATTTTTATATTGATTTACCTGCACTATCTGTGTATCCTTCTACAAGAATGCGTAGATTAGGATTTTCTAAGCGCACATTTTTCAGGTTTTCCAATTCAGGTATAGATCCTTCTAAAAAAGTTGATTTAGCCCGTTCAAAAAGAATATTTTTCATACTAAAGCGATTGCCTTTTTCTAATTTAGTCATTTCTAAATTTCGTTGAAGTTTAGCAGGATTATCACTGATAACTACTTCAGAAATATATCCTTTTTTCGGAGCTTTTATGGCAACTTTTTCGTCATCCCTGGAAGGCGTTTCATAACTTCCATCACTATTAGATTTAGCATAAGAAATATCCTGTTTTTTATCGGAATCATCATTTAAAGCCTGCACTTCTACTTTTACATCTTGTAGCATTTCCCCTTTATTCACTACCTTGCCTTTTACAAGTGATGCAGCTATTGGAGCAAAAAAATCATCTAGTTCAACAAAGTAAATATCTCTATCTTTGCCTCTTTTTCTATTGGATGCAAAGTAAAGTGTTTTTCCATCAGCTGTAACAAAAGGATCTGAATTTATGGTCAAAGGCAAATTAATGGGAGCAGGTAAAGCTACTGGTTCTGACCATTTTTTCCAGCTATCATCCAATCAGCGGCTCATAAATATTTTGCTTTCTTTCTCGTTCACTTTTCTTCTAAAATAAAGTGTTTGCAAATCCGCTGCTAAGAAAGGACTTCCTTCATCCAAACTACTATTAATATCCGAACCAATGTTTATAGGATATTCAAACTGACCATTGAGCTGTCTAAAATTGATATAAATATCTCCCTTTCCCTAAGTAGTCAGTCAAGTTAATAGTGTCGAGTATTTTTGCGTCCTTTTAGCCTGCACTTCGTTAGAGAACCACTCATTTAGCTATGGCTAAAATCGTGAACCTCCGCCTCGTTCAGACTAAAATTACACTAAAAATATAACCGACACTATTAGCTTGACTAAGTATCATCTCCCTGAAAACCACAAAGAATAGCATTATTATTCAGGGTCATAAAATAGGTGACTTGAAAAACATTATGGGTTCTTTCAAAATAAATTGAATTACCGTTTGGCTCAAAATACGTCGATTCTCTTTCATGCACATATTCCATAAAACTATAAGGATCAGCTTCTTTCACATCATATGCACTACCTAATTCTTTATGTTCTGTATAAATCCGTTTTCCATCTGATGAAATACCTACGAAAAAATTAGACGACCAATCATTCAAAGGAAAATCTTCTCGTATCACACCTGTAAACTTCCCTTTTTGCTTCCTTGATATCATGATACCTGAATCAAAAGCTGAATTATTTACGTTTTCTCCAGTCAGATCAAAACCTGTTTCAATGACTCCTTGTCTATCGTTTCGAATTAATTTAAGGTGTATTTTTTGTTGAGCTTCTAATGCTTCTTTGCGAGCAGTTGGATTATCTCTGCCAGTAGTTTTTAATTTCGCAATCACTTCTTCGTCCAACTCATCAAAATAAAGCGGTTTCCCATAATTAGTATTCGCAGGAATGTAAGTTATACTGCTATCAGGATCGCCAATTCGAAGAAAAAATAATACACTTCCATCTCCACTCAACATTGGAGCAAAATCGTTATAAGGACTATTTACTTTCTCTAATTCCTCAACTTCTAAAAGTTTCGACCAATTAAGAATCGATTGGTCATGAATAATAGGATGAGTGATGAATATTTCCGT
Source organism: Maribacter sp. (assembly GCA_051275765.1). Classification (GTDB taxonomy): domain Bacteria; phylum Bacteroidota; class Bacteroidia; order Chitinophagales; family Saprospiraceae; genus JAHDCE01. The sequence goes on from JBNMOV010000015.1 coordinate 11,811, forward strand.
ACAGGCTTTCAGAAAATAACTTGGATTCTATTTGCTTAACTGACCAATGAGTTCTTCAAAATCTTCATCAATAAAACTATAATCTTCAATGAAATAACCTCCATTTTCTTGGATTTTTATATCCACAATTGGGATATCACCTCTAAACAGTTGAAAAATCATGTAATTTTCATAGCCTGTTCGATGACCGATTTCATTTTTAACAATCCTGTTGGAATCTCTTTTAACTAACTGAATATCATCATACTACAAAACTACTGCACCATCAAAAAGGGTGATACTATATTTAGGCGTAGATGGAATTATTACCTGTTCATCCAAGGTAGAATTCCCTTCATTTTTGGCTATAAAAAGAATATTTCTTTCATAGCTTGGCTGGGCATTTAACAAAATGGGTATAAAAAGTAGGAGTAAACTAATATTTTTTAAAACATCCATTACATCACATCATTTAAATTACTTAGTGAGAGTAAAATGCTTACAGAAGCTGTTTAGGGATGTTGAATAAATAACTGTCCGTTTTGACTTCATATTTTTGCACTATGCTGCGTTGGCAAAAACCTTATTACGCTAAGGCGTAACGCGACTTTTACCGCCTTGCCTAGTACAAAAATATCTTATCAATTCCAGACACTTATTTATTCGCCATCCCTTAAATAATTATTAAACAACTTCACAGTAAATATATTCTGTAATACCCGTCTATGTTTGGAATCTGTATTAGATGTAAAAGTAATTAAATATTAACAATACATTTTCTATATCTAATGCAGTTATCCTAACTCTCTTATTTCTATCATCGTCTGATTCAATAATAAATCGTCGTTTATAAGGATGAATTAAATAGCATTTGCTCCCTCCTCATTATTTCTAAAATGTATTTCTTTTATATTTATATATGATTAGTGAAACGTATTTAATAAATTGACACAAAAAACAATACTTATTATGCTTAAAATGTTAATTTCTTTTAACGTACCATTAGGTTTCATATTTGAATAAATTCTCAAAACAACATGTGAATACATTATAAATGTATAGATGTTCAAACAAAATGACAATTAAAATTAACCCATTGAAAATCAATACTTAAAACAACTAAATATAGTAATTAAATACTCTAACGAAAGTTATACATTATTAAAAATACGCACTTTAGACATGATTTATAAAAAATATGTGTTAAGGTCTAAAAAAGTATTAGGTGAGCTTTTTACTAACTCATTAAGTCAAGTAAAAAAACAACTCTTATCTGACATAGAAAAAATGACAATTACTAATTAATAGAAGTATAATAGAATCCATATATCACACTTTGGTTTAATTCCAGAATATTTATTCCTCTATGATAAAAATTGGATAGCAAGATTATCTATTTGTATCTTGGGCTATTAATTTTTATAATATCTGCCGCCATGAAACAGACTATCCAATCTTTATTTTCATTCCTTAGGAATCCTAAGGACGAAAAAGATACTGATGCTTCACTTCTCAATAAACTGAAGACCTTTGCTTTATTGTTTTGTTTTGAGGTTTTTGTCATGTTGTTATTGGTAGGTCTAATTAATTTATTGGATAGCAGTGGCTTAGTTGATTTGAGTGGACATGAGCTGGAAGGCATGATGGAAGAACTGCCTATTATTGCCATGTTATTAATGGGTGTGGTAGCTGTTCCTTTTTTAGAAGAATTGATTTTTAGGTTAGCATTAAAATATGAAAGAAATATCCCTTTGCGACTCATCGCCAATGCTGTGGGGGAAGAAAAAATACGTGACTTTTGGAATAAAAATTATCGACTTATCTTTTATTTTTCTGCTCTGTGCTTTGGTTATGCTCATATTTTTAATTTTGGCACATTGAGTACCTCTGTTCTCTTATTTTCTCCTATATTAATTTTGCCTCAATTTTTCATGGGTAGCGTAGCTGGTTTTCTTAGAGTAAGATTTGGATTTATGTGGAGTTATGCTCTACATTTTTGTCATAATTTATTGTTCCTTGGTGGAGTATTTTTAGCTATGAATACGGCTATTGAAAAAGTAAATATTTCCAACGATAAATATGATATAAAAATAGAAGAAATAGCCTTGAGCAATATCAAGGAAAATTCGAGAACTAATTCTTTTGGTAGTACATCAGATTCTCTTGAAACAGAGATATTGAAGAATTATAATATGGATCATTTATTGACTTATCTATTAGATCAAAAACCAATAAACTTAGAAATACAGACTGAAAAAATAAAAGGATTGAAGTATAATATTGAATTTACTGAAAAAGTACAGGGTGTAAATAAAAAAGATATCATGCTTGAAGAATTCAAAGATGCATATGATATAGAAATTGAGATGGAAAGCAGGATAGAAGAAATATGGGAGCTTGTTCTGATCGATTCAGCTTTATTATTGGAACACATTCGACTTGATTCATCTCGTTCTCATGGTGTAGAAGGAAATCCACTTACCCTAGAATCAACATTCAAAAATTATACCTTAAAAAATATCAGTACTAGTCTGAATAAGTTTTATGATGAAAATATTTTCACCAATATTAATACAGGTGAAAAATTTGATTTAACACTAGCTACAAATGATTTTCAAAAATTAAAAGATGAATTAAAAAATAAATACGGAATAGAATTTATTGCATCAGAAAAAGGCATTACATATACTGTCATTAAAAAAGTAGATGAATGACAGGCTTTCATATCTTTCATCTTGTTCAGAAATATAATATTTAAATAAAAAATAAACAGCAACTGCATCAAGAATGTGCCAAAGCGAATGTCCTTGAATAAGAGAATGTGGATCGCACCAAAAACTGTCTTGCGTACGGCTTAAATTCCATATGATAAACGATAAAATTATAGTAGATACTGCAGTCCAACCAAGTGTTGATTGAATATTATTCTTTTTTGAAAAACAATAAACATAATTCAATAACAGCAGCAGCAAGTAAGTGGAAAGCAAAGCAGATTTCAGCTTCTTCAAACATGAGTCCAGTTTCATTCAAAGAAGATAAGAGTACGTAGGAACTAAATATAACATTGCATAAATAAATGATTAAAAACAATTATTTAGATAATTTAAACCATCTCATTAAGGCATAACTAAAGATAAATGAAGACAATAAAAACATCCCGAATAAATCAGAGAATCCTCCCCAAAACCCATTGGAAGCATGCATAGCAAAAGAGCCTGCTCCTAGGATAATTAAACTAAAAGATAATACCATTGGATAGAAAAAACTATTAGACATCGCATTGGTTTTCTGGAATTTATTTTTGTACACAAACCAAGCGATGTATAAACCAACAATGCTAAAAGCTAAATTGGAAAATGAATTTGCAGGTTGTTTGATATATCCATCTCTGGCATGTTCACAAAAAAGCATAATTCCTTCCCTTGCTTCTCCAAACCAAGCATTTGTGATTCCAAAATAGACAAGAATGCTAGTAATATACCTAGCGGTATTCGCTTTACAGACCAACGTTAGTAGCAAGTGCTTGATTTTCAGAAGCTATGAATTTCTGGCAATCCGAAAACCACTTAATCTTCAGTATAAAAGAACAAGAGGTCATTATTTACAATAAAAACTATACATTCGAGTTTTTTGACTTAGGATATAAAAAATGTAATGGGACTCATCTTAATCATACTTTTTTGCCTCCAGTATCTAGAATACTTAGTACATGCGAATATAAATTAAAAGGAGATTCCTTAATTATTGATTTTAGGAATTCTAATCCTCATTATAATATATTAACACAGGTTATTCATACTCCTACAAATGATAATTATACTCAATCAATAAACGGAGTAATTGTAGATGGGAAACAATACCAAATGGTAAGGGACACATCCATTTTAGAGTTTCCCTTTAAAAAAGAAATTCGTGTAGATTCTTTTCATATTTTATTAGATACTCTTGGTATTGCTAAAAAAAAGGATTTAATGGGAGATATCTATTGTAGAAGTAATTCTCAAGGAAAAATAATAGAAGCAAATTATCAAGAGTATTTATACATAAAAGGCTGTTACATGTGCAGTCACAAATAAAAAACTGCCAATCGATTTTCAATTGGCAGTTTTTATTCAAATTCTCTTTGTCTAATAATCTTACTTTCTTACAACGACTTTCTTCACTACAAAGCGTTCTCCTATTTGAACTCTAAAGAAATAAACTCCTTCAGCCAACAAACTCGTATTGATCCGATTATTTCCTTCTAGTAATCCTTGTCTTGAAATCTCTCTTCCTCTCGCATCAATAATAATGACTTGTGTATCATTACTATCCATATCCTTTATTTCGAGATTAATTTCGTCTTGTGCCGGATTAGGAAAAAGGGAAATGTATGATAATAAAGTGAGATCTACTACATCTACTAATGCTTCTATTTCTATCAATATTGACTCAGCTGTATTCCCATTGGCATCTGTAACAAATACCCGATAAGAACTAGCAGGAAGCCCTGTGGGGTTCATATCCGTAGAAATCATATTACCTTCCACATCTTCCCAAGAATACATATAAGGTGCTACGCCTCCAGTTACTTCTATTGTAATCGAACCAGTTCCGCCTTCATCTGTATCTCCTTCTACATTCAACACCATTACTTCTAATAATGGAGGAGAGCCGATAGAGATTATAAAAGAGATAGTAGAACAACCATAACTATCCACTACAGTAACACTATATAACCCTGCCAATAAATCAGAAATAGTAGGAGTAGTTCCGCCATTAGACCAATTATAAGTATATGGCAGCGATCCTCCTGTAACTTGTATTGTAATCTCGCCATCAGCCTCGCCAAAGCCACTCGCACCTGTAGTCGATATTCCATCAATCTCCAACGGAGAACCATTAAGAATAACAACAGTAAGTGTTGCTGTTCCCGTACAGTCGTTGCTATCTGCTATTGTTACTGTATATGTGCCTCCTGCACAAACAGTAATAATTTGTGTAGTCGCTCCTGTACTCCATGAGTAACTACTGAAAATTCCCGCATCCAAATTAGTACAGTCTCCTGCACACATATAAGAAGCACCTGTGATAATAGGAACAGGAAGTGGACTTTCTTCTATTGTGATCGAATTTTCTGCTATACAACCATTATTATCTGTTACGGTTACTGTATATGTACCTGCTACACAAACATTAATAATCTGTGTAGTTGCTCCTGTACTCCATGAATAACTATTAAAAACCCCTGCATTCAAATCAGTGCAATCTCCTACACAAATTTGAGTATTCCCTGTTATATTTACTGTTAAAGGAAGTGGCTCTGAAATAGTTGCAGTAATCGTAGCAGTAGCACCATTACTATCAGTTATTGTTACAATATAATTACCTGCTAAAAGATTAGTAGCAACCACAGTCGTCTGTCCATCAGACCAGAGATAAGTATATCCACCTGTTCCGCCTGTAGCCATAACTGTAGCAAGACCATCATTTCCTCCATTACAACTAATATCGCTAACGCTAGATGTAGCACTTAAAGCATTTTCCACCACAGCACTCGCTGTACTTGTCACTATCACATCTCCGGAATTAGTATCTGAACCATCAGTAATATTTCCTGCTACATACATCGTGAGGTCTTCTCCTGCTACATTAGGGGATGTCCAGTCGAATGTCCAAGAAACTGCACCTCCTACAAAGTTTTTAGCAGGATCATGTTCTGCGTAGTTTCTGCCATTGGCTACTGTGGTTGAAGCGACTTCTGTATTGCCAGTTATCATACCCATATTATTTGCACTATTATCTAATGCGACTAATTGGAAACCTGCCTTTACTGCACCACCATTAAAATTATTAACAGTAACTGTTATAGGATAAGTGGTATTAGGAGAAATAGTAGATGGCAATCCAGATATGACTACATTTCCTGTAAATGAACCTACGCTAGAATGGCAATACACATTATTACAAAGCCCGTCTCCTGGTGCTCCAGTATTTCCATCAGGTGGATTATCTGCAGAACTGGTTAGAAAAAAGGATAGACTGATTATGAAGGCTAAAACTGAAAGTGTACGTGTCTTTATTTTCATCATTAATTGGTTTATTGAGAATTATAAATTAGTTCACTGGAAATTACTATTGGTAGATTTTTAGTGATTCCTTAGCTTTAGCAAACCTTGTAGGTTTACCAAAGCGAACGATGAGTAAACTACAAATAATAGTTACATTAATCAAGATAATAGAAACATCATAGCAATAATAATATTCGAGGCATACATCTATGGCAATATTCCTATATTTGTGTGCTAGATGACAATAATGAAGTTGCGGACAAGTCCGCAAAGTTAACAGACCAAAGACCTCAGTCCACAGATTAAGTTGAAATTGTATCAATCTGTGGACTGAGGTCTGAAAACTGAGGACTAATTAAATGAATCAATGAAGATAGGAATCATATTTGGAGGACCTTCTAGGGAAAGGGAAATATCGTTTGCTGGAGGTAGAACGGTTTATGACAATTTGGATAAAAGCCTTTTTGAACCTGTGCCTATTTTTGTGGATAGCCACAGAAATTTCATCCTTTTGGATTGGCAATTTTTATATAAGGGGACGATACGAGACTTTTATCCGCCAGTAGATTGCCTTCCAGAATCTCCTAATGAATTCCAAGTATATATAGAAAGCTTGGAGCTTGACCAATTTGATGAATTGATTGACAAAATAGGTCGTAAAATCCACTTGGAGGAATTACCTAGCTTGATTGATTTGGCATTTCTTGCACTGCATGGAGAATTTGGAGAAGATGGTCAGATACAAGGACTTTTGGAGAGTATTCATGTGCCTTATACTGGTAGTGGAATTCGTGCTTGTTCAATAGGAATGGATAAGGCATTCCAAAAGAAAATGATGGAAACTGGCGAATTCAATACGCCTGAAGTGATGGTCATACAAAGAGAGGATTGGCTAGATGATAGCAATCTGGATATTCTTTATACACGAGCTGTTGATACGATAAAATATCCTTTAGTGATTCGTCCTGCGAATCAAGGTTCGTCTATTGGTGTGGCGATTATTGGAGATGAAAAAGGTAAGCAAGGCTTCAAGGAAGCTGTGGATGCTGCATTTTTTATTGAAACGGTAGCAGGAGAAAATTGGAATAAGAAAAGCCAAGCTGATAAAGTACAATTCGTCAAGGACGTAACGGATATTAGAAGTGGTTTGGGTTTTCCTTTATATATCAATGAAACGGTTTGTTATCATCCAGAAAAATTGCTCGTTGAACTAGAAGAAAAACTGTTTGTTGAAAAAAATGAGGAAGTCATTCTAAAGGCATTCCAATACGAGCAGAAAGTTATCATTGAAGAATTTATAAAAGGAAAAGAATTTTCCTGTGTCGTCATTCGTCAAGAAGATGGAACTGTAACGGCATTGCCACCAACGGAAATTATCAAAGGAGGCGAAGTATTCGATTATCGGTCTAAATATCTGCCTGGACTTTCTAGGAAAGTTACGCCTATTGGAATACCAAATACTGATATAGAAGCGATTAGAGCGGAATGCGAGAATTTATTCAGATACTTAGAGTTCAATGTATATGCTCGTATAGATGGATTCATCAAGGAAGATCGCTCTATCTTTTTGAATGACCCAAATACGACTTCAGGAATGTTACCTTCTTCATTCTTCTTTCATCAAGCAGCAGAAATAGGTTTAAATCCTAGTCAATTTTTGACTTATTTGATTCGTATTTCATTGCAAGAAAGAATTGAAACGACTTTGTATCAAACTCGTTTCAATGATTTACTCGTTCCTTTGGATCAGAATATTGAACAATTAAAAAAAGGAAAAGGAGAACAACGAAAAATCGCTGTCATTATGGGCGGTTATTCTTTTGAGCGTCATATTAGTGTGGAAAGTGGCAGGAATATATTTGAAAAACTGGCTAGTTCAGATAAATATGATCCAGTACCTGTTTTTCTTTTTGGAAGTACAGATAATTTTGAGCTTTATCAGATTCCTATCAATCTATTATTGAAGGATAATGCGGATGATATTCGAGATAAGATTCTGACGTACAAAAAACATCCAATCGTAGAAAGTATCAAGGAAGAATGTCTTTCATTAACACAAAAATATGCTTCTACCAATGTGGTATTCGAGCCTAGAAAACTGAGTTTTGAATCATTGGCTGAAATAGTAGATGGTGTATTCATCGCATTGCATGGTAGACCAGGTGAAGATGGAACGATACAGCAATATTTAGAAAAAGTAGGACTACCTTATAATGGTTCTGGTTCTGCTTCTTCACAGATTACCATTAATAAATATGAAACTTTACAACTACTAAAAAAACATGGGTTTTCTGTAGCTGAGCAATATTTGAGTGATCGAAAAGCTTTTGAGGAAGATAGACATGCAGAATTGAATCGTATTGAAGCTAAGTTTGCTTATCCATTTATAGCTAAACCTGTGGATGATGGCTGTAGTTCTGCTGTAAAAATGGTGAAGACTAGAGAGCAAATGGAAGCTTTCTTTGAGACCATTTATAGAACAAGTGAAGCATTACCTGAAAAGGCTAGGAAAATTCTGAAATTGAAACCAAAAGAGGAATTCCCTATCAAGAATGAGGTGCTGATAGAAGAGTTGATTTCAAGGAAAGATGCTATTCATTTTCTAGAAGTGACGGGCGGAATGCTCACTCATCCTACAAAAGATGGCTGGACATATGAAATGTTTGAGCCATCTGAGACTTTAGCTGGCGGAGAGATATTATCTTTGGAGGAGAAATTCTTAGCAGGAGAAGGTCAAAACATTACTCCTGCACGTTTTTCTAAGGATAAGGCGATGTATTCGAAGATTGCTGAACAAGTAAAAAGTAAACTGAAAGAAGCTGCAGAAATCTTAGGCGTGAAGGGATATTGCAGAGTAGATGCATTCGTGCGGATATTTGAGGATGGCAAGGCAGAAACGTTGATTATTGAAATCAATTCGCTGCCAGGAATGACTCCTGCTACTTGCATCTTTCATCAATCAGCTATCAATGGTTATCAACCATATCAATTTATTGACAAAATATTAGAATTCGGGTTTCATAGCTAGACTCCTAAATCCCTAGAGAGGACTTAGGAGTAAAACATCTTTAAATCTAACTATCTATTTACATGAACGAAACAGACAATACCAACAGACCTAGTTTTTTCAAACGATTATTCATTTTTGGTTCTACACCTAGAGTTTTATTGAATTTCCTAGGAATGACTTTGGCTACCTTACTTGCCTTGTGGATGACTTTTGGATTATTAAAATGTTATACTCGTCATAATAAGACTTTTGAAGTGCCTAATTTTATGGAAATGAAAGTGGCTAATGTAAAAGCAGATGGAGACAGTTCTAGATTCAATTTTGAATATTCAAAAAGTGCTTATAATAGATTTGGAGCTAAAGGAGTCATTATCAGCCAAGATCCGCCTGCTCAGACAAGAGCAAAAAGTGGACGAACCATCTACCTAACTTATACGCCAGATCAGCCGCCACTAAGGGAAATTCCAAGAAATCTATATGGTCTTAAACTGCAATATGCTACTAGTGATATTAATCAGTCTTTCGTACATAAGGTAGTAAAAACCGTCATAGACCCCAGTGCTCCAGGAACGGTCATAGAGGTCAGGTATAAAGGCAAAGTGATTGAAAGTAAGAAGCTGAATAAAAAAACGATGGCTATGGTAGGTGATACGATAGAACTCGTCGTATCTGAAGAATACAATGGTGGTTCTACACAAGTTCCTGATTTAGTTTGTCTTACCTATGCAGAAGCTCTTTTCAAATTAAGAAATGGACATAATTTAATGTTGGGTTCTGTCACTTTGGATGCTACTGTTACAGATACGACTTCTGCCTATATCGTAGGACAATATCCGTTTTATGCTTCTGGAGAATTCATCGGTATTGGCAGCCAAATAGATTTGAGATTATCACAGCAAAAACCACCAGAATGTGATGGTAGTGAATATGGTGATTATGACTCGAATAATGGCAGAGGAGATGCAGTGCCTCCTGTAGATAATAGTGATCAAGGTACAGATGATGATGCTAGTGATGACACTGGTTTTTAATTATTAGTGAAACGAATTCAATAACCTGAGCCATTATGCTTGTTCTTTTTCCTTCTAAAAAACACAAAAAATAGTTCCGTAGCTACAGCTATGCAACGATTTTTTGAATTCTTTAGAAGAAAAAATCACTACCCATTCTGGCTCAATTTATTAAATACGTTTCACTTAATGATAGGAGTGATTAGCTCATTAACCACTCCAATCATTAATCAACTTATCCTTTATTATTAAACAAGTCTTTGAACTGATCGAATATTCGATAGATAAAGCGATTTTTATCTGTAATTATCTCTGCTATTCCAGACATCTCTTGCTTGAACTCTAGTTCTTTTTTATATGTGGTAATCAAGCCATTAGGCAATCCTACTTCAACTAAATATTTATCGTTTTTTGGTAGAAGAGAAATTTGTTTGATTTCACCTTTTACTACACCAAATTCTTTAGAAGGATATTCATGTAAAAGAATATTAACTACATCTCCTTTTTCTACTTTACCTGCTCCAGTAACTGGTAATTCTACCCTACCTAAAATCTCACCTTGCTTAGGAATTATCATCATAATTTCCTGCCCAGAATTAATGTATTGTTGTTCTGCTCGAATATCAAATAGCGTTATTTTACCATCTACAGGAGCAGTAATCAAATACATCTTTTTCCATTCTACTATGGCTGCTGCTAGTTTATTCAAACTATCCATTAGCCTAATCAAACGTTCATTTCCTCCATCTACTTTTCCTTGCTGGATACGTAATCTCTGAGCTTCTAGACGTTCGATTTCTGTATCATAACCTACTATTTCAGAGCGTATATCTTCCAATCCACTTTCTAATCTATTGAAATTAGCTTGTGCATCTTCTACGTTTTGGTCAGAAGCAGCTCCTTCTCTCTTCAATTTATGCGTACGCCTAATTGTCTTAGAGGCCAATTCTATATCTCTGTTTAGATTTTCTTTCTTATCTTCTGCTATCCTTATTTTTCTGCCAATAGTCTTAACCATCTGAAAAATCTGTTCTACCTGCTGCTTCTCAAAACTACCAGATATTTTGATACTATAATCCTTATAATCCTTCATATAGTTAGAATATGCTAACTGCACCTCTCCTAATTTTAATGTTCTAGATGCTGAAAAAGGAATTTGTTTTTCATTAGATTTCTGAACCTTATTATCTAGCCAAATCATATCATCATAATCAGCTGTACTTTCTATGACAGCTATCAAATCATCCTTTACAACCTGCCCTTCATTCTCTACATTCAACTGAAGTAATCTACCTGATGTCTGCGAAACAATATTCATAGGTGGACTAGGCGTAGTCACGACTATGGTGGCTTCTATTACATCAGAATATTGTACCAACCAACTGAGTACCCCCAAAGAAATCAACGTCAAGAAAATAATAGTAATTCCCCACCTCACTATCCATGAGGGCGGTCTTCCTAATATATCTTCAACCTCATCGCTCCTTAGCTGTATCTGTTCGTGTTCTTCCATTTTTTATTAGATATTAGATATTAGATATTAAATTTTAGATAAACTAACAGGCAGTTCATCTACTAAATTAGTGCTAGTCTAGTATCTAATCTCTAGCATCTAATACGTCAAATTCTTCCCTCTATCGTTACGAATGAATAATAAAATACTGCTTCGTCATTATTTTGAAGTGCCAGTATTTCTTGTTCTGCTTTTTGCCATAATTCATCTGTAGCATATCCTGCATCTTTCATATTAGCAAAAGCACTTTTCATTAATTCATGCCAATATTTCAACATTTTGGATCGTTTTTTTCTTTCATACTTTCCAAAATGCATAGGATATGCTGCTATCTTAATATCCTTAAAACCAGCATCATGGAATAGATTTCCCATTCGCTGACCTATATCTGCATCTCCGTTGATACTATATTGATATTCAATGCTTTTCTGCCAATATTCCATAGCAGAAGGACAATCTGGATATAAATGTAAGGAACTATGGAATACTTCTATTGCAAATACCTTGCCTCCTTGATTAATAAAACGTTGTACATTACGTAAAACTTGTATAGGTTGGTTTACATGTTCCAAAACCCAGATAAAAAGTGCGGTATCATGCTTTTTATTTAAGGAAAGTTGAGGATCTGCGGCGTTGCCTTGTAGTAAATCATATCTGCCTTGAGCATGATCTAGAGTGGAAAGAAAAATCTTGGCTTTTTCAAGTTGTTTTTCTTCTATTTCAATTCCTGTAATATGTAAATTAGGATAATCTTTTAATAGTATCGCTGTCTGTGCTCCTACTCCACAGCCTACTTCCAATAAGTTTTGGATATCGCTAAAATCTAACCTATCGAAAACGAATTCTGCTAAAACAGAACCTTGGTCAATCAATCTATTTTGTTCCTCTTCTGTATAGCCATGGATGTATTCTCTATCTTTCATGGGGCTAACATAGAGGTTTTATACCAATTTGTATTTATAAAGTTGCATTGGATTTGGTAATAAATTTGATGAATTGCGAGGCAAAAAACGCAGACGTAGCCGTAGCTATAGCGTGTATTTGTAACGAAGTGAGTCGTTAAGGGATGGCGAATAAATAAGGGTCTGGAATTGATAAGATATTTTTGTGCTAGGCAAGGCGGTAAAAGTCGCGTTACGCCTTAGCGTAATAAGGTTTTTGCCAACGCAGCATAGTGCAAAAATATGAAGTCAAAACGGACAGTTATTTATTCAACATCCCTAAGTACACTGTAAAGTAAGTAATCTTAAGTTTTAATGGCTTCTTTTGAAATTTGGACATCGTTATTTTTCTCCACCGTAGCTAAGGCTACGATGTCAAA